>CAZXVG010000092.1:0-5286 GCA_964644205.1 uncultured Dehalococcoidales bacterium
TACGGAAAGTGCGTCGACATCTGCACCCGGGATGCCATCAAACAGATGATTCTCCCCGGGGTGCTCACCATCGTGGTACCCATCGTGGTCGGCCTCGTGCTGGGCCCGATTGCCCTCGGGGGCTTTCTCATCGGGGCCGTAGCCTGCGGCTTTATTTTAGCAGTCACCTTCGCCAACGCCGGCGGCTCCTGGGACAACGCTAAGAAATGGATTGAGACCGGCGCCTTCGGCGGCAAGGGCTCCGACGCCCACAAGGCCGCCGTGGTCGGCGATACCGTGGGCGACCCGATGAAGGACACCGCCGGGCCGTCCCTCAACATCATGATAAAGCTGATGAGCATCGTGGCCCTGGTGCTGGCCCCGGTGCTGATAGGGGTCAGCGGGCTAATCTAACTGAGGAAGGGATTACCGGCTCGTTCGGCGCCGATGGTCGTCTCCGGCCCGTGGCCGGGGTAGACTACGGTGTCATCGGGCAGCGTAAGGAGCCTTGAGCGGATGCTCTCCACGAGCCGGTGATAACTCCCGCCCGGCAGGTCGGTGCGGCCGATGCCGTAATTAAACAGGGTATCGCCGCTGAAGACCACCCCCTCCCCCAGAAGACAGATACCGCCCGGGGTGTGACCCGGGGTATGAAGAACCTCAAAATGAAGGCCGCCGACGTCGAGACTATCGCCGTCCCGAAGCAGCCGCTCCGGGGGAGGGGGGAGCGGGTAAAAAAGGCCGGGCACGATAATGCTCTGCAGAACCCCCCTCAGGCCGCGTAGAGACTTAGCGTCGTCAGCGTGAATCGCCATCTCGGCGCCGGTTGCCTCCTTAACCGCCTTGAGCGCCCCGACGTGGTCGATGTGCCCGTGGGTAAGCACCAGCATCTTTATGTCAAGTCCCAAATCGGCGACCCTCCCCAGAATGGCCGCCGCGTCATCACCGGGGTCGATGATGATACCCTGCCTACTTTCTTCTGAGCCCACGATATAGCAGTTGGTGGCAAACGGCCCGACAGCTAGCCGGTCAATAATCAACTTTACACCTCGCTATCCGTAAGCGCCCCCCGCGATAAGACGACCGGGGCACGCTTAAAATCTCATCACATTCTAGCAGTCAGCTAAGCCTAACGGCAACTCGGCTTTGCAATACACGCCTTTTTTAGCTACAATGCTTACAGTAATAACCTCCGGACTAGCAAGGAGCGATTACGGTGACGGAAAAGACCCCGGGTAAAGTCAACATGGAGAAGCTTACCTCCCTCTGCCGGCGGCGCGGCTTCATCTTCCCCAGTAGCGAAATCTACGGCGGCCTCTCCAGCTGCTGGGACTACGGGCCCCTCGGCGTGGAGCTGAAACGGAATATCAAGGAGGCCTGGTGGCGCGCCGTGGTCCGGGAGCGCGACGACGTTGTCGGCCTGGACACCAGCATCCTGATGCACCCCCAGACCTGGGAGGCCAGCGGGCACCTCCAGGGGTTCAGCGACCCCCTGGCCGAGTGCAAGAGCTGTCACCAGAGGTGGCGCACCGACGACCTTAAGGGCAGCACCTGCCCCGCCTGCGGCGGAGAGCTCACCGAGCCCCATATGTTTAACCTGATGTTCAAGACCTTCATGGGGCCGGTTGAAGACCTGGCCTCTACGGTATACCTGCGTCCCGAGACCGCCCAGGGCATCTTCGTCAACTTCGCTAACGTGCTCGACACCACCCGTAAGAAGCTGCCTTTAGGTATCGCGCAGATAGGCAAGTCCTTCCGTAACGAGATTACCACCGGCAACTTCATCTTCCGCAGCCGGGAGTTCGAGCAGATGGAGATTGAGTACTTCGTCAAACCGGGCACCGACGAAAAGTGGTTCAACTACTGGCTCGAGGAGCGCCGCAACTGGTACTTGAGGCTGGGCATCAAGGAGGAAAACCTAAAGCTGCGCCAGCACATGAAGCACGAGCTGGCCCACTACGCCCGGGACTGCTACGACATCGACTACCTGTTCCCCATGGGCTGGGCGGAGCTGGAGGGGATTGCCAACCGCGGCGACTATGACCTCACCCAGCACGCCAAGCACAGCGGCAAGAACCTCAGCTACTTTGATGAGGACACCAGAGAGCAAGTGGTGCCCTGCGTCATCGAGCCGTCGGCCGGCGTCGACCGCACCTTCCTGGCCGTGCTCTGCGACGCCTACGACGAGGAGCTGGACAACGAAGAGATACGGGTGCTGCTTCACCTCCACCCGGAGCTCGCCCCCATCAAGGTGGCCGTGCTGCCTTTAAGCCGCAAGGAGCACCTGGCTCAGGTGGCGAGAGGGGTATACGCCGACCTGCGCCAGTGCTGGTCGGTAAGCTACGACGATGCCCAGAGCATCGGGCGGCGCTACCGGCGCCAGGACGAAATCGGCACCCCGTTCTGCGTTACCGTCGACTTTGCGTCCCTGGAAGACAGGGCGGTCACCGTCCGGGAGCGCGACACCATGAACCAGATACGCGTCCCCATGGAGACGCTACGAACAACCCTAGCTGCCAAGCTGGCCGGCGAAGACCTGTTCACCCTGCCCCCCGGCGGCAAGATATGGAAGGAAGAGAGAAGAGGTAACCCCGGCTAGTCTGATAAGTCTACGAGGGAAAGCTTGAAAGTCATCCACTTTGCCGACCTGCACCTCGGGGTAGAGACCTACGGGCGGCCCGACCCGGCCACCGGGCTGTCCTCCCGCCTCCTCGATTTTCTGGCGGCGCTCGATAAATTGGTCGACTATGCCCTGGAGAACAGGGTTGACCTGGTACTCTTCTGCGGCGATGCCTACAAGAGCCGGGAGCCGACCCCGACCCAGCAGCGCGAGCTCGCCCGGCGCATCAACCGCCTCGCCCAGGGCGGCGTCCCCGTCTTTCTGCTTACCGGTAACCACGACCTGCCCAACGCCTTCGGGCGGGCCACGGCCACGGAAATCTTCGACACCCTAGCCGTTAAAAAGGTCTACGTCTCCAGCCGCCCCGATGTCTACCGCATCCCCACCGAAAGCGGCCCCCTGCAGATAGTCACCCTGCCCTGGCTGAGGCGGAGCGCCCTGCTCAGTAAGGAGGAGACCAAGGACCTCGACTTCAGCCAGATTAACCAGCGCATGCAGGAGGTGCTCACCGGCATCGTCGCCGCCAGTGTCCAGAAGCTCGACCCCAACCTGCCGGCGATACTGGCCGCCCACGTCTGGGTGGTCGGCGCTCAACCCAGTTCGGAGGCAGGCATGACCATCGGGCAGGAGCACACCCTGCTCCTGAGCAACATTGCCCACCCCGCCTTCGACTACGTCGCCCTGGGGCATATCCACCGGCACCAGGTACTACAACAGCAAGGCCCCCCAGTGGTCTACGCCGGCAGCCTAGAACGGGTGAACTTCGGCGAGGAGGCCGACGACAAGGGGTTTTATATCGTGGACATCGAAGCGGGTAAGGAAAGCGGGAAGAGACAGGTCGCCTTCGACTTTCACCCCGTAGCCGGGCGCCGCTTTCTCACCCTTAACGTTAACATCGAGCCCGACGACGCCGACCCCACCGCCGCCGCCGTCCAGGCTATCAGCGAACAGGCCGGGAGTATCACCGACAGCATCGTACGCCTCAATATCAGCCTGCCGGCGGAGCTGGAGAGCCAGCTCCGGGAGAGCGAGCTGAGAAACGCCCTCAAGGAGGCCCACTACTTCACCATAGCCCGGGATGTCAAACGAGAGAGCCGCCTCAGGCTGGGTAGCACAACCGCCGAAGAGCTGACCCCGCTCGAAGCCCTCAAGGCCTATCTCAGCGCCAAGAAGGTGGCCCCGGAGCGGGCCCAGACCCTGCTCGACTACGGCGAGAAGCTGATAGCGGAGCAAAGCACCCGGGAGAAGCCGGCGCCTTAATTCGCCACGCCTATTGACAGGGTTTACCCAGATGATATACTAGGGCTCAGCAATCGGTTATCGGGAGGTGCCGAAATGCCACCACGGAAGTCAAAGCAAGACCCGCAAGTCTTAGAAATGCCGGCGCAGAAGATGGCCGTAGTCCAGGGTAAGGGCAGTCCGGACAAGGTCTTCTCCGAGGTCATGCCGGCCCTCTACGGCTCCGTCTACACGCTGAAGTTCGACCTCAAGAAAAAGGGGCTAGCCACCTTCAAGGTGAGCGGTCTCCGCGGCCGCTACCCCGACGCCCACCTCGTCCCCCAGGATGAGTGGACTATCATTCTGGGCCTGCCCGTTCCCAACGACACCACCTCCCTACCCCAGAAGGCCCCCGGCGTCGAGGTTAAACTTGAGACCTGGGACTACGGCACCGTCGCCCAGATTCTGCACCTGGGGCCCTACGACCAGGAAGGCCCTACCATAGAGCGTCTGATGCAGTTCATCAGCGAGAACGGCTACCAGATTACCGGGCCCCACGAAGAGGAATACCTCACCAGCCCCGACGCCAAGGTGATGAAGACCCTCATCCGGCTTACGGTCAAGAAGAAGGCATGAAGGTCGTTATCGTTGGCGCCGGCCCGGCAGGCTTAGTTACTGCCCTACTGCTCCTCCAGAGGGGCATCAAGCCCCTCGTCCTGGAGAAGCAGCCGGAGGTAAGGTCAACCGCCTGCGGGGAGGCCCTGGGGCTCCGCTGGCTGGATGAGATACCGTTTGATTCCAGCCCCTACATCGCCAGAAGGGTCACGGGGGCAAAGCTAATCTTCCCCGGCGGCAACTTCGACCACATCCCCAAGGAGTGCGCCGTCCTCAACCGGACCGAGTGGCTGCGGGGCATGGCCGAGGAGATAAAAGAAAAGGGCGCCAGCGTAAGGCTTAACTCGAAGGTAACCGGCGTGGCGGGCGACCATATCAGGCTGAGGAACGGCCAGCATGTCGGCTACGACCTCCTCATCGGCGCCGACGGCCCTAGCTCCCTCTTTGCCCGCCACCTGGGCCTGAGATACAGCTACATCGTCGCCTCTCAGTACCAAATCGCCATGGACACCTCGGGCATGGACTCGCTAGAGTTCTACTTCGATAAGAGATTCTCCTTCGGCTATACCTGGATATTCCCCAAGGAGGGTACGGCCAACGTCGGGCTGGGGGGCGACTTCGCCCATCTCGACGAGTTCCTGCGATATAAGGGCCTTGACCGCCAGCCGATACTGAAGAAGGAGGCCGGGATAATCCCCAACTCAGGCATCACCGGCCGCCTGGCCCGGGAGAAGATAGCCCTCATCGGCGACGCCGCCTCCATGCCCAACCCCGCCGGGCTGAGCGGGCTGTCATCGATTATCCAGGCAAGCCAGATACTCGCCGATAACATCGACGACCTGGAAGGCTACCAG
>CAZXVG010000093.1:0-5251 GCA_964644205.1 uncultured Dehalococcoidales bacterium
CTTCGGACTCATCAACGTAGTCAACGCCCAGGGCTTCCAGCGCTTGAGCCTCGACGAAGTGCCCGATGCGGCACTTGGCCATCACCGGTATCGAGACCGCCTTCATGATGGCTTCGATAATGGTGGGGTCGGCCATGCGGGCCACCCCGCCCGCCGCCCGGATGTCGGCGGGGACTCTCTCTAGGGCCATCACGGCGCAGGCGCCGGCTTCCTCAGCGATCTTGGCGTGCTCCGGGGTGACCACGTCCATAATCACGCCGCCCTTTAGCATCTGAGCCAGGCCGGTCTTAACCTTCCAGGTGCCGGTTTCCATAATTCTCGTTGCCTCCCTGTAGCCTCGGGTATCCCGTTTACAAGTATATTTTACTCTTGTTTAGTTTGCTTAGCAACCGAGGGCGGCTTGGTAGAGGTATCCGGGAAATCAGGCGGCTGGTCCTGTTTACTTGAGCGGGAACCCAGGGGAGAAGGGTATGCCTTAAGGCGAGTCCTGGTTGGAGTTACCCCGGCTTCTCCCCTTCGCTCCCCTTTTCCTCTCGGCCCCAGTTCTGCATCAGCTCCTTGATGCGCTGGGCGAGCTTGGGGTTGGAGCGCAGGCGGTCGATGAAGATGGGGCAGCCCTCCAGGAGCGAGTTCTGGGCGGCGGTGGCCATGCTGGAGAGCAGGTTCTGCATATTGAGGTCAAAGGCCGCCGAGTTCTCCATCCCCGGCGTTGTTTGTTCCATCTGGCGGCGGATGTCCTCGGCGGTGAACCTCATGGGCAGGATGCAGGACTTATACCACGGGCACTCCTTACACTGGATTATGCCGTGGGCTTCACCTAAAATGTCGTCCATCTGGGACCTCTCTCAGGGCATGATTTCGCTCAGCCGGCTTTCGATGGCTGCCTTGCTGGGGAAGGCGCCGATTACCTTTACCCGGAGTATGCCGTCTTTATCGATGAAGAAGGTGGTCGGGATACCGGGCATGCTGTATCTCTGGGCAACCGCCCCATCGCTGTCGAGCAGCACCGGCAGGCTGAGGTGGTTTTCGCTAAGAAAGCCCTCTATCGTGGCGGCACTCTGACCGATGTTGATGGTGAGCAGCACCAGCCCGCTGTTACTGTGTTCGTCATATACTGCCTGGAGGTGGGGCATCTCGCTACGGCAGGGTGCGCAGCCGGTGTTCCAGAAGTTGACCATCACCGGGTTGCCTTTAAAGTCGCTTAAGGAAACGGTCTCGCCGTCGAGGTCTTTAAGCGTGAATTCCGGCGCCGGATTACCGATGGTGGCTATTGACGAGCCTGAAGAGCCGGGCGAGCCAGAGGAGCAGCCGGATATCAATAGGCCCGGTATGAGCAGCAGGGCTGATGTTATTATTAGTAGCAGTCTCGTTGTCTTGTTCATATAGTTAACTCCTGAAACTAATTTTACCATTAAACTAGGCGGCAAGCAAAGACAGCTTGCCCATGACGATGGCTATCCCCAGCCCGATGAGAAAAGCGCCGCTTACGATGTAGATTACCCTGGAGTAGCGGCTGATGCGCTTTAAGAGCGGCGCCACCGCATCGAAGGCGGCCCCGATGATGAGGAACGGAATCCCCAGCCCCAGAGAGTAGATGGCCAGCAGGGCGGCACCATGCCCGGCGGTTTCCGAGACCATGGCCAGCATCAGGATACCCCCCAGGGCGTAACCGACGCAGGGCGTCCAGGCGAGGGCGAATATGGCGCCGGTGGCGAAGGAGCGCAGATAGCCGGTGGCGCTGCTCTGGGCCGTGGTGAGGCGTTTCTGAAAGTTCAGCCGGGGCACCTTCTGCGCCGCCAGCATCAGGGCTCCGAAGACGATGATTACGATGCCGGCCACCCTCTGAATGGTGGCTAGATGAGCGCTGATGGCGAGCCCGGCCAGGCCGGCTCCGGCGCCCAGGAGAACAAAGAGCACGGTGAAGCCGACCACGAAGGCCAGGGAGTGGAGGAAGATGTGGGCGGTCCTTTTATCGGTCTTGGCTTCGAGGATTTCCGGGCCGGCCAGGCTGGCCAGGTATACCGGCACCATAGGCAGAACACAGGGAGACAAGAAAGACAGGAGTCCGGCGACAAAGGCGGCTAAAGCTGATATGTTTTCCACGATTCCTAATCTAAGGCATTAATATCATCAATGTTAACCGATTTGGGCTTAACTTGGCAAACTTGGCGGTGGGGCGGCATCGTTTATCTGGAAAAAGTGCGCCCGCTCGCGGTAGAATATACGGGGAGAAGAGATTAGTGAGACCGCTCAGCTATACCCAGATTTCCCAGTATCAGACCTGTCCCTTAAGCTACAAGCTGCAGTATATCGACGGCCTCCGGCCCAAGGACAAGTGGTATTTCAGCTTCGGCAGTACCCTGCACCTGTGCACGGAGTACTTCTTCAGGGTCAAGGTGCCCCCGCCCCCCTCGCTGGAGGCGCTGCTCGGCTTCTACGAGACCAAGTGGCTCTCCCAGGGGTATGAGTCGGCGGAAGAGGAAGCGAAATACCGGGCTTACGGCCGGGAGATACTGACCCGGTTCTGGCAGATTCATCACCCCGATTTCAGGATGCCCCTGGCGGTAGAGCACATGTTTTACGTTGATGTCGAGGGGGTGAAGCTGCGGGGCTATATCGACCGGGTGGACAAGCTGGATAGCGGCGGTCTGGCCATCGTCGACTATAAGACCAGTCAGAACCTGTTTACCGTGGACGACCTGGCGAGAGACCTGCAGCTGACGCTGTATCAGCTGGCGGTGCAGCAGATATGGCAGCTCCCCGTGGAGAGACTGACCCTGTATCACCTGAGGTCGAATACCCCCTGTAGCTGCGGACCGAGGGCGGATGCGGAGCTTAGCGCCGCGCGGCGGATGGTGCTTACCGTCGCCGAGAATATCGCCCGGGGGGAGTTCCCGGCGGTCGAGAACCAGTACTGCCCCTGTGATTTCCCGGAGCACTGCCCCTACTATCGCCATCAGCATATGGAGGCCGGGCCGGAGCCGGCCCGACAGGGCGTCCTGCCGGGGCTGGTGGCCGCCGAGGCGGTTGAGGAGTACGCGGCGCTCCAGTCCCGGATAGGGGAGCTAAAGGCACAGCTCGAAGAGCTGAGACAGGTGATTATCGACTTCTGTCAGGCCGAGGGTTTAAGCCGCGTCTTCGGCGAGGAACATGCCGTTACCTGTAAGATGATGGAGAAGACCGGCTTCGACGAAGATGCCGTCAGGGCTCTACTGGAGCCGGTGGGGCTGTGGCCGCAGGTGATCGGCCTTGATCCCGATCGGCTCAAGCGGCTTCTTGATGATGAGGCGGTGGCCCGGGATATCAGGGATAAGATAATGGCCTTAAAGCAGGTGGTGGCTACCTTTCCCCGGCTCTCGGTGAGGAGGCTGGCCAAGGAGGAGTAGGCGCTCCTTGAAAAGACAGGGCCTCAGCCGGCTGAAGGGTGGTATCAGCGCGGAGAGGCCTCTTTCCCCGGAGCATATTCTTAGAGAAGGGCGTCGAGCTTGGGCTGCAGGACCCTTTCCGGTACGGCACCGATAACGGTGTCGGCGACCTCTCCGTTCTTGAAGAACATCAGGGTGGGTATGGACATAATCCGGTACTTGGCCGCAGTCTGCGGGTTTTCGTCAACGTTGAGCCGGCAGAACTTGACCTTACCGTCGTATTTGGTCTCCAGTCCCTCGATGACGGGGGCCACCATACGGCAGGGGCCGCACCAGGGCGCCCACAGGTCTAGCAGCACCGGCAGGCTGGACTTTATGACCTCGCTGTCGAAGGTCTGGTCGGAAACATCTAATACCATGATATCTCAGCACTCCTTAAAAATGTGTTTTCCCAGTCCATAGTAACTTCTTTTGCTTTCCCGAGTCAAGGTGGTTACTCCGGACAGGCTAATGTTGACCTGGTTCCGAAAAACAATTAGACTGGTATTAGGAGAGGGAAATGCCGTTATACGAATACGTTTGCCATAAGTGCGGGCATAAGTTCGAGTTGCTGCGCGCCCTGAGCGCCTCCGGCGAGGAGGCCTCCTGCCCGCGCTGTCAAGGCCGGGCGAAACGGGTGCTTTCCTCCTTTGCCTCCTTCTCCAAGGACAGTAGCGGCCTGAGCACCCCCGTGGGGGGCAGCTCCTGTTCCAGCTGCAATGCCGCTAGCTGTGATAGCTGCCATCTGTAACTAGAGGTGGGTATGTCGGCTGCTTTTAGTCCCACCAGGACCGGTATTGCCAATCTGCCCCTTCATTACGGTAAGGCACCGCGCTGGCTCTTCGAGCGCATGGTCAAGCTGGCCCGGGAGATTACGGTGGCTATCGTGGCCGACTTCGGCGCCCCGGAGATGCTTAGGCGTCTGGCGCACCCCTACTGGTTCCAGGCCTTCGGCTGCATTCTGGGCTTTGACTGGCACTCAAGCGGGGTGACCACCACGCTCTGCGGGGCGCTTAAAGAGGGCATCAGGGGTATGGAGAGAGACCTCGGTCTCTTCGTGGCCGGGGGCAAGGGTAAGACCTCGCGCCGCACGCCGTCCGAGATAGAGGTCTGGGGAGAGAGGCTCTCTCTGAATCCGGAGCCGCTGGTCTATGCCAGCCGCATGTCGGCCAAGGTGGACAGCGCCGCCGTTCAGGACGGCTATCAGCTCTACCACCACACCTTTCTCTTCACCCCCGACGGCGCCTGGGCCGTCGTCCAGCAGGGGATGAACGAGACCACCCGCTATGCCCGCCGCTACCACTGGCTGGGGGAGAGGGTAACTGACTTTGTCGCCGAGCCCCACGCCGCCGTCCTCTCCGAGGTCAGGGGGCGGGCGCTTAACCTGGTGGCTACCGAGTCGGCACCGGCCCGGAGCAACGTCGCCGGGATAGCCGCCGGGGAGAAGCCGGAGAAGCTCCTCAGCGACCTTAGGAGGATAAAGACCCTCGAGCTCCCCCCGCGTCACTATCTAACCACCAGCGACCTTCACCCGGACAGCCTGAGCCGGATTCTCTTGAGCACCTATGAGCATCAGCCGCAGGGCTTTGGGGAGCTCCTAGGACTAAAGGGGGTCGGTGCCAAGACCATACGCGCCCTGAGCCTTATCTCCGAGCTGGTCTACGGGGTGGCGCCCCCAGCTACCGCGACCCGGCCCGCTACAGCTTCGCCCACGGGGGTAAGGACGGCATTCCCTATCCGGTGGACAGAGAGACCTACGATAAGTCCATTGCCCTCTTGAGACGGGCCATAAATAGGGCTAAACTGGGTATCAGAGAGAAGGACGAGGCGGTGGGGAGGCTGAATGG
>CAZXVG010000094.1:0-1441 GCA_964644205.1 uncultured Dehalococcoidales bacterium
CGGTCACCCCGACGTAGGCCGATTCGACCTTATAGCCACATGCCTGCTCTGCTTTTCTTACCGACTCGCGGATTGACTCTCTGGCCTCACTGATATTGACCACCAGCCCTTTATGCAGTCCGTTGGAAGGGGTGATACCGACGCCCACGATGCGCAGGCCGCCACCCCCGTCTACTTCAGCGATAATGGTGCATACCTTGGTGGTGCCAACATCAATAGAAGCTAACGTGGTCCGTTTTTTCATCTGTCTCCTCCCTTTTGGATTTTCGCCTCGCTAACTTCCTAACTTTCACATTGCTATTACCCCCTTGACATAATGCTGTAGTATTCCATATCTAAGACGCCCCGAAGGCCGTGCGGAGCCTCTGCAAAAGCACCGGACGCCGCCACCCGTTAGACCCCTCCGCAACGGAGAAGCATAGCCCCTCTGCGGTCTCGGGGCCGGTGTCGGCGAAGATAAGCCGCTCGGCGGCTCTCAGCTTGGCGCTGCGGCTGCGCGGGTTGGCGGCCACCTCCTCAGGCGACGGGGTGATAACCCTCTTGCTAACCAGCCTGAGGGAGGCGCTGTGTCCGCAGACGCAGGTCGGGATGCCCGCCGGGCAGATACAGTCTTTCGATTCTCGGTTCATGAACTGCTTTGCGATGCGGTCTTCCAGGGAGTGATAGCTGATGACCACCAGCCTGCCCCCGAAGCCCAGCAGCTTGACCGCCTGCTCAAGCGCCGACTCCAGGTGCCTAAGCTCCTGGTTAACCGCTATGCGTAGCGCCTGAAAGGTCTTGGTGGCCGGGTGGATTTTGCCCCTTCTAGCGCCGACGGCCTGCTCCACTATCTTGGCCAGCTTTAGGGTGGTGGCTACGGGGCGTTCCCGGACGATGCGCCGGGCAATCTGGCGGCTGCCGGCTTCCTCGCCGTAGCGGCGGATGATGTCGGCCAGCTCCGCCTCGGAGGACTGGTTAACGATATCGGCGGCGGTAACCTCCTGTTGGGGGCTAAAACGCATATCCAGCGGCCCGTCCTGCTGAAAGCTGAAACCGCGGCCCCGGTCACTGAGCTGCTGCGAGGAGAGCCCGAGGTCGAACAGGATGCCGTGCACCGGGTGGAAGTCATACTTCGTGCAGATAGTCTCCAGGTTGGCGAAGTTCTCGTTTACCAGCCGGACTTGCCGGCCGTATTCCCGGAGGCGGGTGCCGGCTATGGCAATCGCCTGGGGGTCGGCGTCGATACCCAGGAGCTCCCCTCCGGGAGAGCTGCGCTCCAGGATAGCTTGGGCATGGCCGCCGTCGCCCAGGGTGCAGTCGAGGTAGCGCCCCCCGGGCTGAACCGCCAGTGCCCTTACCGTCTCCTCAAGGAGAACCGGTAGATGGACGGGGGCCGGCATACCTGCCTTCATTCACGCTTCTCCAGGCTCTCTATAATCTGCCAGGACTGCTCCTGGCTGAC
>CAZXVG010000094.1:1541-5224 GCA_964644205.1 uncultured Dehalococcoidales bacterium
CCCTTTTCCACCACTTATTACCACTTTTTACCATTCTATAACATAAACCCCCAGCTTTGTCAATACCCCTGTCGTGTGATATGCCCGAATTGGCCTGTTTTGGCGCTCGGGGCGATATGTGGTAAAATAGATTGCTTAAGATAGGGCGATGCTTAGAGTCGGGATAATCACGGTTAGCGACAAGGGCTGGCAGGGGCAGCGCCGCGATAAGAGCGGCCCGGTGATAAGGGACAGCCTTTCCGCAGCGGGCGCAGGTGTCGTCAAGTATGAGGTCATCCCTGATGAAGCGGCGCTTATCTCCGGCCGGCTGGCCGAGTGGGCGGACGGGGGTGAAGTGGATGTCATCCTGACTACCGGAGGCACTGGCCTGGCCCGACGCGACGTTACCCCGGAGGCGACCCTTTCCGTGGTGGATAAGGTTGTCCCCGGCCTTGCCGAGGCCATGAGGGCGGAGACCTTCCGGGTAACGCCGACGGCGATATTGAGCCGGGCGGTGGCTGGGGTCAGGGGCGAATGCCTTATCGTTAATCTCCCCGGCAGCCCCAAGGCGGTTCGGGAGTGTCTCGAGGTGATACTGCCGGTGATTCCCCACGCCGTGGAGATTATCCGGGGCGAGGTTACCGAGCACTAGGCCCCGTGTGGTGAGGCGAAAAGGCGTGCAGATTGATATTTTGACCCTGTTTCCGGAGATGTTCCGGGGGCCGTTTAGCGAGAGTATCCTAGAGCGAGCCGTCGAGCGCGGGCTGGTGCGGGTGAATATCCACAACATTCGCGACTTCACCCACGACCGCCACCATACTACTGACGATTATGCCTACGGCGGTGGGGCCGGTATGGTGCTCAAACCCGAGCCTATCTTCGAGGCGGTGGATAAGATAAGGGAAAGCGGGGCGGCTGACGGGGGTGGGGAGTTACCCGTTATCCTGCTCACCCCGCAGGGGCGTCTCTTCGGGCAGGAGGTGGCCCGGGAGCTGGCCGGCCGGCGCCGGCTGGTTCTCATCTGCGGCCGCTACGAGGGGGTTGACGAGCGGGTGCGGGAGCACCTGGCTAGCGACGAGATAAGCATCGGGGACTACGTGTTGAGCGGCGGCGAGCTCGCCGCCATGGTGGTCGTCGAGGCGGTGGTCCGGCTGCTACCCGGGGTACTCGGTTCCGAGGAATCGGCGCGGGATGACTCCCACGCTGCCGGTCTCCTGGAATACCCGCAGTACACCCGCCCCGAGGTATACCGGGGCTGGGCGGTGCCCGAGGTACTGCTCTCGGGGAACCATGCCCAGATTGCCCGCTGGCGCCGTGAGCAGGCGATTCTGCGCACCCTGAAGCGCCGCCCGGAGCTTCTGGACCGGGCCGAGTTGAGTCCGGAAGACCGGCAGTTGATAGATGGCGCCCAGCCCTAGCTAGGGCCTTAAGGCTCGGATAGATTAAATCTAATGATATGAGGGGTCTTTAAGATGAACACGTCGTTACCGGTTGAGGTCAAAGCAAATCCTAACATTCCGGCTCTTGCCCCCGGGGATACGGTCAAGGTCAGTGTCCGGGTGGTCGAGGGCGATAAGGAACGCGTCCAGCCCTTCAAAGGGGTGGTCATTAAGATACGCCGCGGCGTTGACGGCGGCAGCTTTACCGTGAGGCGGGTAAGCCGCGGTATCGGGGTCGAGCGCACCTTTCTCTTCCAGTCGCCGCTTTTGGAAAAGGTAGAGGTGATACAGCACGGTAAGGTGCGCCGCGCCAAGCTCTACTACCTGCGCCGGCGCAGTGGTAAGACGGCGCGCCTCAGGGAGAGGCGGCTGGAGAAGAAGGAGATGGCTCTGGGGGCGCCGGAAGCGGAAGCGGAACCAGAGGCGGCGCCGGAAGTGGAACCGGAACCAGAACCGGAAGCGGAAGTGGAGCCGGAACAGAAGCCGGAACCAGAGGAGAGCTAGGCCGAAGCCAGCTCTGGAGCCTGGGATGGAATATGCTGAGGTTAGTGTCAATTCCCCGGCCGCCCGGCGTCTCACCTTCAGCTATGCCGTCCCGCCCGGTCTCGGTATCGAGGTCGGCCAGGCGGTATGGGTCCCCTTCGGCGATAAGCGGCTCCAGGGCATCGTTTTAGCACTGAGTAATGTCCCCCCGGATATCGAGACCAGGGAGATAGCCGGTCTTATTGAAGACCGCCCCCTGCTGTCCCCGCACCAGGTATCGCTGGCGCGCTGGATAAGCGACTATTACCTCTCACCCCTCTTTGAGGCGGTAGCCCTCATGTTGCCCCCGGGCTTCAGGCGCCGCATGGTAACCTACCTCTCGGCATCGCTGTCCCCGGAAGACGACCTGTCATCGCTTCCCCGCGAGCAGAAAGAGGCCCTGGAACTGATTAGCGCCCGGGGCCGGCTGAGCCTGAGTGAACTGGAGAAGGCCCTGGGCAGGAAGAAGGCCCAGCGTGCCGTTTCTCAGCTGGTGAAGCGGGGCCTTGCGCTGAGGAGCTACGAGCTTGCGCCAGCTCGGGTAAAACCCCGTCTGGAGCTCCACCTCAGCCTGGCGGTGGCCCCCGGCGAGGCTCAGCGGGAGATAGACGGGCTGCTTAGCAGGCGGGCCGGGAAGCAGGCGGCGCTCCTTGGTTTTCTTAAGCAGCGGCCCCAGCCGGTACCGTGGGCGGAGGCCCGGCAGGAGGTAGGCTGTACCAAGGCCGTAGCCGATGCCCTGGTGGCTAAGGGGCTGGTGAGGGTTCAGCAGGTTGAGGTGAGGCGCGACCCCCTCTCCCGCCAGGCGGTTACCCCGTCGCCGCCGCTAACACTGACGGCGGCTCAGCAATCGGCCCTGGATGGGGTAACCTCGGCGCTGCGGTCCAGGGGTAAGCCGGGGGTCTTTCTGCTGCACGGGGTTACCGGGAGTGGCAAGACCGAGGTCTACCTGCAGGCCCTTAAAGAGGCGGTGAGGCTGGGGAAGAAGGGCATTGTCCTCGTCCCCGAGATTAGCCTCACCCCCCAGACCATAGAGCGCTTTAGCGCCCGTTTCCCGCACCGGGTGGCCGTCCTTCACAGCCGGCTCTCCCTGGGGGAGCAGTTCGACGAGTGGCAGCGGATACGGGATGGAGGCTGCGAGGTTGTTATCGGCCCGCGCAGCGCCGTTTTCGCCCCCCAGCCCGACCTGGGCCTCATCATTATCGATGAGGAGCATGAGTGGAGCTATAAGCAGTCGGATGTGTCGCCGCGCTACCATGCCCGCGACGTCGCCCTTAAGCTTTCGGAGCTAACCGGCGCCGTGGTCGTGCTCGGTAGTGCCACCCCCGACGTCGAGAGCTACTATCGCGCCCGCAAGGGTGACTACCGCCTCCTCGAGCTTCCGGAGAGGGTGGTACCCGACCAGGGTTCGCCATTGCCTCAGGTTGAGGTCGTTGATATGAGGGAGGAGCTTAAGGCCGGTAACCGCAGCATCTTCAGCCGCGCTCTCTTTCGGGCGGTGACCGAGGCTCTTACCAAAAACGAGCAGGTGATGCTCTTTCTTAACCGGCGGGGGGGAGCCACCTTTATCCAGTGCCGTAACTGCGGCTACGTGCTCCGCTGCCGGCGCTGCGAGGTGGTGCTGACCTACCACCTCGACGAGGACGTGCTGGCCTGCCACCAGTGTAACTACCGGAGTCCGGTTCCCCAAGTCTGCCCCCGCTGCTCGAGCCGGCGCATCAAGTTCCTGGGCACCGGCACTCAGAA
>CAZXVG010000095.1:0-5105 GCA_964644205.1 uncultured Dehalococcoidales bacterium
CTCCAGACTCTCCTGGAGGTCGGAATAAAACGAGAGGGGGGCTAGCATGGAGCGGAGAATCCGAATCAAAGCCGGGGCCGTCGAGGTTACCGCCGAGCTTAACGATAGCGGCACGGCTCAGAAAATCTGGGACGTCTTACCCATCACGGAGCGGGGGAACCGCTGGGGAGAGGAGATATACTTCTCGATACCGGTGAACCTGGATGCGGAGGACGCCCGGGAGGTGGTCGCCGCGGGCGACCTGGGCTACTGGCCGCCGGGCACCGCCTTCTGCATCTTCTTCGGCCCAACGCCGATGAGCCGGGGAGAGGAGATACGGCCCGCCAGTCCGGTCAACGTCTTCGGTAGGGTTATCGGGGACGCCGGCGTCTTTAAGCAGGTAGCCTCTGGCACTGAGGTCAGCGTGGAGAAGCTAGGCCAGGACTAGGCCCGGTAAACAATCAGCCTACCCCTGTTTATCCTGCGGCGTTTCCAGCTTGGGCCCGAAGCGCCTCAAGCGCCACTCCCTAAGGCATTTAAGGCCCTCGCTGTCGCTGAGGACGTGCCAGTAGCGGTAGAAATCGGAAACGTAGAACCGGGGCATGAAACCGGTGGCGCAGGTAACCACCCTGTCGGCGACCTTCTCCAGCTGCTTTACCGCCGCAGCGGAAGCGGCGGGCACCGCCACCACTATCCGCCCCGGCCGCCGGCGGCGCACCGACTCTACCGCCGCCATCATGGTGTAGCCGGAGGCCAGACCGTCATCGGTAATGATTACCGTCTTACCGCTGACCACGGTAAGCGACCGGTTACCCCGGTAGAGCAGACTGCGCTGGCGGATATCCAGCCTTACCTTGTTAACCTCGTAGCTTATCTGCTCCGGCGTTAGCCCAGCCTCCCTGACCGCCGCCTCGTTGAGAATCACCGCCCCGTCGTCGGCGATGGCGCCGAAGCCGCCCTCCGGCCTCAGGGGGAGCGGCAGCTTCCGGGAGATAACCACGTCGAGGTCAACCCCAAGCTCCAGGGCCACCTGAAGCGCCACGGGCAGGCCGCCGTTGGGGATGGCCAGCACCACCACCGGCTGCCCCCGGTACTCGCTCAGCTTCTCCGCAAGCTGCCTCCCGGCATCATAGCGGTTCTCAAAAAGCGGTGCTTCCCTGGAAAGACGCATACTACCCCTCTTAACCAATCTAAAGTAACTTTACGGTAACAGCCGCCGGAACAGGCTGGCTTCAACACTTTATCAGCGAGAATACGGGGTAATCCCTGATGCGCTCCCTTCCCTTCAGTGCCTCCAGCTCTATCAGGAAGGCAATCTCGACAATCTGCCCCCCGAGCCGCTCCACCAGACCGATGACCGCATCCACGGTGCCGCCGGTAGCCAGGAGGTCATCAATAATCAGCACCCTCTCTCCCGGCTTTATGGCGTCCTGGTGAACCTCCAGGATGTCCGTCCCGTACTCAAGGTCGTAGCTGGCCTGATAGCAGCTCCAGGGAAGCTTACCCTTCTTTCTCACCGGCACCACCCCGGCCCCCAGCTTGTAGGCCACGGCCGGGCCGATGATAAAGCCCCGCGCCTCAACGCTGACGACGATGTCGATGCCCTTATCGCGGTATCTATCGCCGAACTGGTCGATGACCCGCCTGAAGCTGGCGCCATCTCTGAGCAGAGGGGTGATATCCTTAAAGACTATCCCCTCCCTGGGAAAACCGGGGATATTCCGACACAGCGCTCCTAGCTCGTCCATTGGCAACCCCTTATCTCTAATCTACTTTTAAGAGAACCCGGGCGAGACCGAGAACCGGCCACCCACTGAGATTATAGTCGCTATCGCCCGGACTGTCCAGCCGGGGCAAGCAGAGAAAAAACCGCCAGCGCTCGTAAAACGGGCATGACAAGGCCCCTACGTTTGCCGCAACCAGTCCCGCCGTGCTAGACTTGATAATACTGAAGGACACTGAAATCTCTCTCCGAAGCATGGAAATACTGGTAACCAACGACGACGGCATCTTTGCCCCCGGACTGTGGCGGCTGGCTAGAGAGCTAAAGCAGACCGCCCGGATAGCCGTCGTCGCCCCGGATAGAGAGCAGAGCGGACTGGGCACCGCGGTCACCCTGCGCCACCCCCTGCGGGTGCAGAAGGTAAAGCCCCTGGTAGCCGAGGTGGCAGCCTATTCGGTAGACGGCACCCCCACCGACAGCGTTATCCTGGCCCTGGGTAAACTGCTCGAGAACCGGGTAGACCTGGTTATCTCCGGTATCAACTCGGGGCCAAACCTGGGTGACGACGTGCTTATCTCCGGGACCGTCGGGGCGGCCCTGATAGGCTACCTCCACGGCTTCCCGGCCCTGGCGGTCTCCATAGCCTCGCTGGAAGACCAATACCTGGACAGCGCCGCCCGGCTAGCGGCGCTGCTCGCCAAGAGACTGGCCCACCCCTCCCCACCGGCCAGCCTCCTCCTCAACATCAACCTGCCCAGCCTGCCCCTCCCCGAGATTAAGGGGATTAAGCTCACCAGGCTGGCCAGCCGAAGCCACATCGACACCGTAGAGGAGGGGCACGACGGCCGCAGGGCCTACTACTGGCTGGTAAGGCAAAAGATAGAGAAGGACGCTGCTAGGGACACCGACATCTGGGCAATTGAGCAGGGGTATATCTCCATTACCCCCCTGCACACCGAGCTTTTCAATCAGCCTTCGTCCCTGATAAGCGCTAGCCTGTGTAGCGACCTCTTTAAGGAACTACGGGAATCACAGCTAGAGAGGTAAAACGATTGTATCACAAGACCACCCTGGATAACGGGCTGCGGCTCGCCACCGCCACCATGCCCCACACCCGCTCGGTATGCATCAGCATCTTTATCGGCACCGGCTCCCGCCACGAGCCCGATACCGAGGCCGGCATCTCACACTTTATCGAGCACATCCTGTTCAAGGGCACCGAGAAGCGGCCCACCGCCCGGGAAATCTCGGCGGCCATAGAGCAGGTCGGCGGCATCATCAACGGCGGCACCGATAAGGAACTGACCGTCTACTGGGCCAAGGTGCCCCAGCAGCACTTCGCCACCGCCCTGGACATACTGACCGATATCCTGCTTCACCCCAGGCTCGAGCCCGAGGCCATAGAAAAGGAACGCCGGGTCATCATCGAAGAGATAAACATGACCCGGGACATACCGTCACAGCAGGTTAACCTGCTCATCGACGAGCTTCTGTGGCCCGACCACCCCCTAGGGCGCGACATCGCCGGCAGCCGGGAATCGGTAACCGCCATCGGCCGGGACGAGCTCGGGGACTACCTGAAGCGCCAGTACGGGCCCGATAACGCCGTGGTGGCCATCGCCGGTAACATTAAGCACCAAGATATGATAAGCGCCGCCAGCCGGGTACTCGGCGGCTGGGTAAGCCAGCAGCCGCACCTCGGCTACCTCGCCTACCAGCCCGGACCGACCCAGCGCCTGCGCATTGAGAAGCGGGAGGCGGAACAGGCTCACCTCTGCCTGGCGGTGCCGGGCCTGCCCCTGCTGCACCCGCAGCGCTTCACCCTCGACCTGCTCAACGTCATCCTCGGCGAGGGTATGAGCAGCCGCCTCTTTACCGAGATTCGGGAGCGCCTCGGCCTGGCCTACAGCATCTATAGCTACGTCGAGCACTTCTTCGACTCGGGCTCGCTGAACGTCTACGCCGGGGTGGAGCCCAAGAACCTGGAAACGGCGACCGGGGCCATCCGGGAGCAGCTTCAGCAGCTTAAGGAGCCGGTCCCCGAAGAGGAACTCTACCGGGCCAAGGAGTTCTCCAAGGGACGGCTGCAGCTGCGCATGGAAGACAGCCGCAACGTCTCCGGCTGGATGGGCGGCCAGGAGATTCTCACGAAACGAATCTTCACCCCCGACCAGATAATCTCCATTATCGACGCCATCACCACCGAGGAGCTTACAGAGCTGGCCCGGGAGCTAATCGACGATAGCAAGCTACACCTCGCCGTGGTCGGCCCGGTTACCGAAGACGAACCGCTCACTAAACTGCTCTCAATCTGAGACCCGCCAGAAGAAAATAGCCGCAGCCCGAAGACTACGGCTATTCTAACTACTCGGTCGAGTCAGGGATTAGTACATGCCCTCCATGCCGCCACCGCCGGGCATGGACGGCATCTTTTCCTTCTCCGGAATATCGGTCACCAGAGCATCCGTAATCAGCACCATGGAGGCGATACTGGCCGCATTCTGCAGCGCCGAGCGCACCACCTTGGTGGGGTCAATAATGCCCTTGTCCACCATGTTCACGAACTCACCGGACTCGGCGTCGAAGCCGACCCCCTTGGGGCTCTTCTTTACGGCATCCACGATTACTGAGCCGTCAAAACCGGCGTTCTCGGCAATATAGCGAATCGGCTCCTCAACGGCCTTGCGCACAATGCTGACCCCGGTAGCCTCGTCACCGGTGACCGCCAGCTTGTCCAGAACCGGCAGGGTGTTAATCAGGGCCACGCCCCCGCCGGGCAGGATACCCTCTTCCACCGCCGCCCGGGTCGCCGACAGGGCGTCCTCAACCCGGTGCTTCTTCTCCTTGAGCTCGACCTCGGTGGCGGCACCCACCTTGATGACGGCTACGCCGCCGACCAGCTTGGCCTGCCGCTCCTGAAGCTTCTCGCGGTCGAAATCGGAGGTGGTCTCCTCTATCTGGGCCTTAATCTGCTTGATTCTGCCCTTGATAGCCTCGTCGGAGCCTTTACCCTCGATAACGGTGGTCTTATCCTTGTCGGCAACCACCCGCCGCGCCCGACCCAGGTCTTCCACGGTGACCGAGTCCAGCTTACGCCCCACCTCCTCCGAAATCACCTTACCGCCGGTAAGGATAGCCATGTCCTCCAGCATCGCCTTGCGCCGGTCGCCAAAGCCCGGGGCCTTAACGGCGAGCACATTGAGGGTCCCCCTCAGCTTATTGACCACCAGGGTCGCCAGGGCCTCACCCTCGATATCCTCAGCCACAATGAGCAGGTTCTTGGACACCTGGAGTATCTTCTCCAGGGCCGGCAGCAGGTCGGACACCGCCGAAATCTTCTTATCGGTAATCAGGATGTAGGGGTCTTCCAGCACCGTCTCCATCTTCTCGGCGTTGGTGATGA
>CAZXVG010000096.1:0-5067 GCA_964644205.1 uncultured Dehalococcoidales bacterium
TTCGAGCCCATCCCGCCCAAGAGGTATCGGGGGATAAAGGCGATGTCAAGCTCCATCTCGCTGGGCAGGTTCGGCTCGGTCTCGGTTGAGCTTCACGTTCTGCCCTGGGATATGGCGGATGCCACCGTCAGCCTCTACGGGCGTGGCGGGATGCGTATCTGTCTCCTCACTGACCTCGATGATTTCAAGGCCCTCCCCTGGACCGACCAGCGTATCGAGGGCTATGTCCGCTGCGACAGCCTTAAACGCACCGCCGACAAGACGGCCGTGGTGCAGGACCAGGTCTATCAGGCATTTGCTTCCGGGCTGCGCCGTATTGAGCCGGAGGTTATGGAGATGATAGACCGGATAAGCGCTAGCTCCCTGGAACGAAGGTTCGAGATTGTGCTCAACAAGACCGGCCGGCTGATAGACAGGTTCCTGCGCTACCGCGACCGGGGGCTGCTCGCCGACCTGCCCTATCGCTCTCCGGGCCGGAAGGGGGAGAGGAGGATAGCCGAGCCCGGGACGGCTGAGAAGGCGGCGTCCGGTGCCGATACATCGGGCGAGAGGCACGGCGGGCAGCAGTATCCGGTTGATGCCCGTATCCCGGGGATAAGGCTGCACTCTCCTCCTCAGCAGAGGTCTCAGGCGCGGAGCTGGTATGACCCGGATAGCGGCTGTATCTGTGTTAACCGGGAGCACTCCGAGTTCCTGCTGTCGCAGCGGGAGGACGCGCGTTGCATCCGCTATCTCTTCTCGATATGGGTCAAGGAAAGCCTGCTCCAGGATTACGGTGCTGATGCGGAGAGGCTGGCCGACGAGATGGTTGGCCGGCTGGCGGAGGCGGAACCGCTGCTGGGCTAGCCGACGGCGGATAGCGCGCTTATTTGGGCTTACTGCGGAAGCTGCTTGAGGACGGCTTCCGCCCTGTCCAGGTCGCTTGCCTTGAGCACCACGGTTGCTTTTCCGGCCTCGCTCTGTATGAAGGCGTAGAAATACTCCAGGTTGACGCCGGCTCTAGCCAGGGGCTCGACGACGGTCTTGAGCAGCCCGCCGGGGACATCGGGTACCTGGTAGGAAAGAACCTCGTTTACCCGCAGGGTAAACCCTGCCTTACGAAGAGCACTCACCGCCTTTTCCGTATCGGAGACCACCAGGCGCACGATGCCGAAGTCGGCGGAATCGGCTACCGACAGGGCCAGGATGTCAATCTGGCCGCGGGCGAGCGGGGTCAGCATCTCCACCAGGCGCCCGGCCTCATTACCGACGAACACCGATACCTGCTTTATCCTCATTTTGTTTCCTCCCCAGGTCTTGGCTAGAGCTCGCGGCGGTCGATGACGCGTCTCGCTTTGCCCTCGGTGCGTGCAATGCTCCGGGGCTCCACCAGCTTAATCCGGGCCGAAATCCCGAGGACGCTGTTTATCTCCGCCCGTACCCGGTCTTCCATCTCTTCCAGACCGCGCAACTCGTCGCTAAAGATGGCCTCGGAGACCTCGACCTGAATCTCAATCCTGTCTACATGGTGCTCCCGGTCGACGATTATCTGGTAGTGCGGCGCCACCCCCTCAACGGAGAGGAGGGCGCTCTCAATCTGAGTCGGGAAGACGTTCACCCCGCGGATGATGAGCATATCGTCGGTGCGCCCGCAAATCTTGGACATGCGGATAAAGGTGCGCCCGCAGGGGCACGGCTCGGGGTACAGAGTAACCAGGTCGTGGGTTCGGAAGCGTATCACCGGCAGGGCCTCCTTGGTGAGGGTGGTCAGCACCAGTTCGCCCTGCTTGCTGTAGGGCAGCGGCTGCCCGCTTGCCGGGTCGACTATCTCGGCTAGGAAGTGGTCTTCCCAGATGTGCATCCCCTGCTTAAGCTGACACTCGCAGCTTACCCCGGGCCCGACGAGCTCGGTGAGACCGTAGTTGTCGATGGCGCTGATGCCTACCTTGGCTTCGATTTCCCGCCTCATCTTCTCCGTCCACGGCTCGGCGCCCAGGATGCCGACCCTGAGCTGGGTGGCGGGGAGGTCGATACCCATCTCCTGCGCCGTCTCGGCCAGTATCAGGGCGTAAGAGGGGGTGCAGGTGATGACGGTGGTGCCCAGGTCTTGGATAAGCATGAGCTGGCGCTTGGTATTACCCACCGAAGCCGGGATGACCGTCGCCCCCAGCTTTTCGGCCCCGTAGTGGTAGCCCAGGCCGCCGGTAAACAGGCCGTAGCTGTAGACGTTCTGGACGATGTCGCCTTTATGGACCCCGGCGGAAGCCAGGTTGCGCGCAATCAGGTTGGCCCAGGTGTCGATGTCCCCGGCGGTGTAGGGGGCGATTATCGGCTTGCCTGTGGTGCCGGAGGAGGCATGAACCCTGACCACGTTGGAGAGCGGTTCCGCCAGCAGGCCGAAGGGGTAGTTGTCCCGGAAGTCGCTTTTGCTGGTGAAGGGTAACCGGGCGACGTCTTCTAGGGACTTGATGTCGTCGGGGGTGATGCCCGCCTCCTGGAACCGGGCGCGGTAGAGGGGGACATTACTGTAGGCCTTCCTCACCTGTGCCTTCAGTCGCTCAAGCTGAAGCCCGGTAAGCTCCGGGCGCGGCATGGTTTCGTACTGCGGCTGCCACATCTCTATCTTGCTGCCTCCTCTCGCTACGGCTGGGGTGTCCCGGGACACGAGTGGCTGAATCTTGTTATCTTTCGGAGCGTTTCCTGTCTGAAGCCCGGTGGCCGGGTGGGCGGGGCTTAAGGCCAGGCCGGGGGAACCGGCGTCTCATGCCGCGGGTCTATGAAGCCCGGTTACCACGGGGTTTCCTTTTTCTTCAGGGCCGCGATGAGGTCGTCAATCTTCATCGCCGCCATGGTCAGGGTCTGCATGGTTCCTTTGCCGCTGAGTCTGGTGGCCAGTCTGGCGACCGCCTCGTTACTCGGGGCTTCCAGGATGCTGACAAAGTCGTACTGGCCCAGCAGGGCGTACTGAGCCAGAATCTTGACCCCCATGTACTCCACCTCTTTGTTAATCTCTCTCAGGTTTTCGGGGTCTTCGTCGGTGGCCTTCCTCCCGGCATCGGTGAGACTGGTGAGCATCACATAGACAGACATGGCTACCTCCTCATAGCGGGGCTCCGTTAACTATATTATGTGGGTCTGGGCTACCTGTTTGTCAATAAGGCGCTAAAACCGGCCCCGCCGGTTCGTAGAGCGGTCGGGTTATGTTATAATAGATGGCGAAAATGGTAAAGCTGCTGTCTGGGAACGAGGCTCTGGCCCTGGGAGCCTACCACGCCGGTGTCGAAGTGGCTTGCGCCTACCCCGGAACCCCGAGCACCGAGATACTCGAGTCCCTAGCCCGCTTCGACGATATCTATGCCGAGTGGTCGACCAACGAGAAGGTGGCGGTGGAGGTGGCTCTGGGGGCCTCCTACGCCGGGGTGCGCTCGCTGGTCTCCATGAAGCACGTCGGGCTCAATGTGGCCAGCGACCCCTTTATCGCCGCCTCGACCACCGGGATTGGCGCCGGCATGGTCGTGGTCGTGGCCGACGACCCCGGGATGCACAGCTCCCAGAACGAGCAGGACAGCCGTCATTATGCCCGGCTGGCTAAGGTGCCCGTGCTGGAACCCGGCGACAGCCAGGAGGCTTACGAGCTTGTGGCTTACGCCTTTGATATCAGCGAGAGGTTTGATACCCCGGTGCTGGTACGCATGACCACCCGTCTCTCCCACTCCAAGTCGGTGGTCAAGACCGACCGGGAGCGGGCGGTGTCGCAAAGGGCGGTTGGTTTTAAGCGTGATGTGGCCAAGTATGTCATGGTGCCGGCTTATGCCCGGCTCAGGCACCCGGCGGTGGAGGAGCGCCTGGTGAGACTGGCGGCCTTTGCCGAGACCCTGCCCCTGAATCAGGTGTTGTGGGGCGACCGGAGCCTGGGTGTGGTCAGCAGCGGCGTTGCCTACCAGTATGCCCGAGAGGTGCTCCCCCGGGCCTCCTTCCTCAAGCTGGGCATGGTCTATCCCCTGCCGGAGAACCTGATTCGCTACTTCGCGGTTCAGGTTGACCGGCTGGTGGTTATCGAAGAGCTCGACCCGTTCCTTGAGGAGAGCATCCGGGCGATGGGCATCAGTGTTCTGGGTAAGGAGTTTATTCCCCGGACGGGTGAACTTAGCCCGGATATCGTCGAGGACGGGCTGCGCCGCATCGGCCTAGTGAATGAGTCGCCGTCGCCGCCGGGACCCGGTATGGCTCCGGGGCTACCCAAGCGCCCGCCCCTCCTCTGTCCGGGCTGCCCGCACGCTGGCTTCTTCTTTGCTATCAGCCGGCTGGGCAAGCGCTCCCGGGCACCGAAGTCGCGGGGCAAGGCGGCTGGAGAGTCGGGGCTGGTCATTACCGGGGACATCGGCTGCTACACCCTGGGCGCTTACCCCCCCCTTAACGCCATGGATACCTGTGCCTGCATGGGGGCCAGCGTCGGTCAGGCGCTGGGGATGGCCAAGGCGGGCACGCCCCAGCGGGTGGTGGCCGTTATCGGGGACTCCACCTTTCTGCACTCCGGTATTACCCCGCTGGTGGACGCCGTCTATAACGGGGGAAAGATGACCCTGGTTATCCTGGATAACGGGACGACGGCCATGACCGGCCATCAGCATCACCCGGGTACCGGTATCTCGGCGCAGGGCAAGGAGACCCAGGCGGTAAGGCTTGAGGACGTGGTTCGGGGGGTGGGGGTGAGCGACGTCAGGGTGGTTAGCGCCTTTAATATCAAGGAAATCAGGGCCGCCCTGAGGCGTTCTCTGGTCGGCTCCGGGCTCTCCGTAATCATAGTCCGCGGCCCTTGCGCGGTACGCGCCCCGCGCCAGGCCCGGCCCCGGGTGATTGATAACGAGAAGTGTAACCGGTGCCAGCTCTGCCTACTTATCGGCTGTCCCGCCATTCGCATGGAGAATGAGCGGATTTACATCGACCCCGCTTCCTGCGTCGGTGACGCCTGCACCATCTGCGAGCAGATTTGCCCGCGGCAGGCGATAGCCCCGCAGTATGGGGTGGGGTAGTGGATTTATCATGAAGAAGTTTGACCTGCTTGTTACCGGGGTGGGTGGTCAGGGG
>CAZXVG010000097.1:0-5061 GCA_964644205.1 uncultured Dehalococcoidales bacterium
TAGCTCCACAGCGAGCCGGTATCGTCGTTTTTGCCGGAACCATCAACGACATCATACTCCTGGGTGTCGATGGCCCAGAGCACGCTGTTGGTGTCCGCGCTCAGGCAACCGCATATCTTGAGGGCGCTGGGCTGGTTATCGAAGTACTCATCGGGGCCTTCGCCGAGCCCGCAGAGGAGGTAGTCCCAGTCCTCGGTGCCGCAGCAGGCGGTCTCGCACGGGTCCAGGTTGCGCGCCACGCCGCTGTAGACGTAGTCGCCGGTGCCGGCATCAACCGGCTTCCGGTCCAGGCAGTAGTCCTCGTCGTAGTCGAAGTTGAGGTTGTCGCTGGAGGCGTAGAGGGTGCCCTCGCGCGCCACCACGATGCCGGTGAAGTCGGTGCTCACCACCGAGATTTCGCTCCACTCGCCGTCGGTAACGTCGGTGCGGTAGATGCCCTCGCCGTCAACCGCGGCGTAGATGATGTTCTCGCAGACCGGGTCGCAGGCGACGTGCACGTAACCGCTGTCGGGTACGTCGTCAGTGAGCTCCCAGCTATCGCCGCCGTCATCACTCCAGGCCACCGGGTCGCTGCCGTAACCGCCGATAACTATGAAGCCCTGCTCGCAGCAGGCGGCGATGGTGTGCCCCGAATCAAGGCCGGTATCCTCGGCAGAGCTCCAGCGGCGTCCGTACTGGGTTGACATGGAGAACATGCCGTCATCGTCTATTACGTAGACGATATTTTCGCTCTCCACGGCAAAGTCCTGGATGTTAATCTTGGCGGCCGGTGGGTTGTTCCAGCACTGACCGCAGTCGCGGCTGTAGTACATGTTCTTGGTGCCCTGAATGGCCATATAGACGGTCCCGCTGGGGAACTCATCGTCCTGGTCACAGCAGTCCTCGACGGCATCGCAGGGGAGCCGCAGCATGAGGTAGTCCGTGTTTTCTGTTGCCCACTCGCCGTAGTTGACCCGCTCCCAGGTAGCGCCATCATCGTAGCTGCGCCAGATGCTGTCGCAGAAGCAGTATACATCGCCGCTGCACGGGTGGTCGGTGGTGTTGATGGTGGAGAGGTAGATGGTGCCGCAGTCCGGGCAGACGGCTACGTCGGAGAGGTAGTTAATGTCGGTGTCGATGAGGCCTATCTGGTTAAAGGATACGGCGTCGTCCCGGCTCACCGAGAAGGCGGACTCGTCGCCCGGGGTTCCGGTATCTGTATCGGTTAAGGCGAAGTAGGTGTCGTCGAACTTGGCTTGGTAGCCGCCGTCGCTCCAGGTGTCGAAGTCCTCGTCTATGGAGCCGCTGGTGGAGACGTATTCCTTAACGCCATCCGGGGTGTACATCACCAGGGCCATGTAGAAGCCGGACGGGTCTTTACAGGTTCCCTCCCAGTCGGGACAGCAGAAGTCAAGCTCTTCGGTATGCCAGACCGAGACGCCGTCGCAGCAGGTTGCCTCGATAATGCCCCAGTCCGAGGGTGGGGGGTCAACGCCGTCCCAGCCTCCGTCGTTATCGAACCCGATATACTCGCCAATCATCAGCTTGCCGCTGTCGGCGTCGCCGTGAACGTCAATGCTGGCCAGCAGCGGGTCGTCGGAGGGGCCGCAGACCGGGCTCAGGGATTTGTTGTCCAGCCGGAAGACGTAGCCGCCGACCAGTTCGGTGGTCTCGTTCCAGGCGTTGACATAGAGGAATATGGCGCGTAGCGACGAGTCTGAACCATCGTAGTCGGCGGGCAGGGCAAAGCCCACGCTCCTCAGGTAGACGCCTGTCCACAGGGTGTCGCCGTCCGAGGAGATTTTAACGGCGTTGGGGAATCCGGCATCGCCGTTCCAGGTACCGTCGCTGCTCTCCCAGATACCTGACTGGACGTAGGCGATACCCTCGTCGACGTCACCGCTGTCGTCGATGGTCATGCAGACGATGGTATCGTCGATATCGAAGTTGGGGGAGAAGGCACAGGCCACCGCCCCCTCGCTGTTGAAGGCGCCGTCATCGTTCCAGCCCAGGTAGCCCCTGGTATCCTCCCAGGAGGCGCTGAGCCAGCTGCCGGCCTGTAGGCGGTAGACCGTACCGTCGTTCCCTTCGGCATCGGTGGTTTCGCCGGCTACGGCGATGTTGTGGATGTCGTCCACCTCGATGGACACCGCCATATCGAGGATACTTTCCAGCGTGCTGGGGTAGCCGGTGTCTACCATGTCGCTGGTGTAGCTGAAGTTGGAGCCGCCGTCCTTACTGGCAACGACCATCGGGTCGCCGGTGGTGGCCTCGTACCCGGCTACTGCCAGCCAGTCCTCGTCATCCGGGGCAACGGCTACGGAAATCAGCGCCTCGAAGCCGTTACTGGGCAGGTTATCGGCGTCGGTGACATTACTCGTGATGTCGCTCCAGGTGACGCCGCCGTCCTCGGACTTGACCAGGGCGAAGTCGTAGTCAGGGTCGCCCACGTCGGTGCAGCTTTCATCCACCTCGAGAACGGCGTAGATGACATCGCCTTCGTCGCCGCCGATATCGTAGTCGAGGATATCGGAATCGGGCAGGATGACCAGGTCATCCCAGCTGGGGGTGTTAGTGACGCTCCACTCCATCTCGTCGGCGGCTGCCACCCCGGCAAAGGCGGAGCCAATCAGGGCGAAGACAATGCCCGCCGAGAGCCCTACACCCAGCACTCCTTTCAAATTTTTTATCTTCATGGTGTATTTTTACTCCTTACAATAACTTTGGGTAACTCCACCAACCTGTTGGTTGGAGAAAAGAATCTTTACCGACTGGTCTATTTCATCTCCCCTTTCGGGCTGTTACCATGGCATCACCCCCTTTCATAATTACGTTTCGTGTTTAACAGGCGTCTCGACTAGTTACTAGACCTTTTATAGCGGGCAGGGTACGGCTGGAAGGAGGCAGACTGGGAGCTAAGGTCGAAAAACTCTTCCAGCCCAGGAGCATACAGCCGTACCCTGTAGTACAAGCTGAATTGTCTTTGTTATTGACCGGTTCTCGGTTCATCCCTCTCACCTTTCATTTATACGACGGAGCGAGGAAAGTATTACACCTACTACTAATCTACACAGGCCGTTTCTTTTTTAAGCCTAGCACAGGGACATTAACTCATCGTGAACCTAACCTAAACGTCTGTTCATCTTGGCGTGATTGGGTGATAACGATTGCTTAGGGGGTGTTCGAGGGGATAGACCGGGTTACCGAGGTAGAACCCCCGGCATCGATGACAGCCCGGGGGATGTTATGTGCCGGGTATCGAAGCGGCAGGCGGTTTCCATCACCCCAGGTAATCTATCAGCCGGCGGCTGCGGCTGGGGTGGCGCAGCTTACGCAGCGCCTCGGACTCTATCTGGCGGATTCGTTCGTTGGTAAGGTCGAACTCCTTACCTATTTCCCCGAGGGTGCGGTTCCCCCGGCCGTCGAGGCCGAACCTGAGCCGCAGCACCCGTCGTTCGCGGGGGGTAATGGTAGCCAGAACGTTATCCAGCTGTTCCCTGAGTAGCTGCCGCGAGGCGGCGTTTTCCGGCGATAAGGCCTCGCTGTCCTCGATAAGGTCGGCCAGGCGGTTGGTCCCTCCCTCGCCTATCGGGGATTCCAGCGACATCGGCGGCCCGGATGACCTCAGGGCAGCCCTTACCTCTGTCAGAGGAATCCCCGTCTCCTGGCTGATTTCTCGGGGCGTGGGCCGTCGGCCGTATCGCTGGGTCAGGGCCTGGCTTGCCTGCGAGAGCCGGCTCAAGGTGTCAATCACGTATCTCGGGACGCGAATCGTGCGGCCCTGGTCGGTTACCGCCCGGGTCAGGGCCTGCCGAATCCACCAGGTGGCGTGGGTGCTGAAGCGGCAGCCGCGCCGGTAGTCGAACCTGTCCACCGCTTTGATGAGCCCGATATTCCCTTCCTGTATCAGGTCGGCAAGCGGTATTCCTCGTCCCAGATACTTCTTGGCGGCGCTCACTACGAGACGCAGGTTTGATTCAATAAGACGTCTGGCTGCTCTTTCGGCTTCGAGCTCGATGGCGGCCAGGTGGGACTGAAGCAGCGCTTCAAAGGCCCGAAGGTCGCTTAAGAATCCGGGCTCCGCGGCTAGTTCCGCTATTCGGGCGAAGGACACGCTGTCGCCGATGTGGTTAACGATTTTCGCGGGTAGAAGCTCGATGTCGAGTGAGAGGTCGCTAATCGTCTTTTCGATTTGCGGTGTCGATTTTCCTAGCCGGCGGGCGATATCCTCAAGGTGCCCCTGGTCTACGGGCTCGTCGAGGCCCTTTTGAAGTCCGGGACTGGTTACCGCTTCTCTAAAACCGGCGGCGGGTGACAGCCCCATCTCCTCCAGCAGAAGACACATGACGTCACCGGCCCGCCCGATTGCTACGATTATGCCCAGCAGTATCTCGCTCCCCGAGGGCCGCCCCCCATTCCGGGGCGGGAGCTTCTGCTTGGTCTCGGCGAGGCGTCTGCCCTTGGCCTTCTTTTTTGACAGGGCGACCTCGTCCTCAGGCGTGAGGAGTGGTATCTGGCTGATTTCGTGAAGGTAGATACCGGCGGTCAGGCTACCGCCCGTACTGTCCCGTTTGGAGAGCACAGGTGGCTGCGAAACCACGACCGGACCTAACCTGTCGGTACTTCCTTCACTTACAGTTGGCCCTCTCGCGGCTCGACCAGATGGTAATGGTAATAAACAGGCTTTACTACCTTGCTTCATGCCTTATTTAAATCGGGCGTGGCCGGTGCCTACTCGTACCTCAGTGCTTCGATGGGGTTGAGGCGGGCGGCACGCCGCGCCGGTAAGAATCCAAAGAGCAGACCGATGCCCACGGATACGGCCAGAGCCAGGATAACGATATCAGAAGACACCATGGTGGTGATATTCCCCAGTATCCCCGTGCTGGAAATCAACTTGGAGAGTCCCCAGCCGAGGCCGACCCCGATAAGACCGCCGCTAAATGACAGAAACGCCGACTCGGAAAGGAACTGACCCCAGATGTCGCGCTCTCTGGCTCCCAGCGCCTTGCGGATGCCTATCTCCCGGGTCCTCTCCACCACGGAGACGAGCATGATGTTCATCACCCCGATACCGCCCAC
>CAZXVG010000098.1:0-2902 GCA_964644205.1 uncultured Dehalococcoidales bacterium
ACCAGCATGGGCAGGAACCAGGCGGTGGCGGTGTTGTCGGTCAGCTTGGCGGAGAAGACGGCGATGGCCGCCAGGGCCATGGTGGCGATAATCGAATCGACGTAGGACTCGAAGAGGTCGGCGCCCATCCCGGCCACATCCCCGACGTTGTCACCGACGAAGTCGGCAATCACGGCGGCATTCCTGGGGTCGTCCTCGGGGATGCCCTGCTCCACCTTACCCACGATGTCGGCTCCGGTATCGGCGGCCTTGGTGTAGATGCCGCCGCCCACCCGGGCGAAGATGGCTACCGAAGAGGCACCGAAACCAAAGGCCGGGATGACCTTGAGGAAGAGGGAGGGGTCGTTGCCGAAGGCGAAGTAGATGACGCTAAGGCCGATAATCCCGATGCCCACTACGCACAGCCCCATGACTGCCCCGCCCCGGAAGGAGACCCTGAGCCCGTCATTCAAGCTCTTCTGCGCGGCGGCGGCGGTTCTGGAGTTAGCCCTGATGGCGATATTCATGCCGATGAAACCGGCCATGGCCGAGGCGACAGCGCCTAGGGCGAAGACCAGGGCTACCCACCAGCCGAGCTGGGGCACCACGCCGAGAACCACGGCCACCACGACCACGAAGATGGCTAGGACTCGATATTCTCTACCGAGAAAGGCGAGAGCCCCTTCCTTAATGGCGGCGGATATCTCCCGTATCTTAGCGGAACCCTGGTCTTGTTTCAGGACATAGCGGGCCATAAGACCGGCGATACCCAGCCCGATGACACCGCATATCACGGCAGTTATTATTGGTATTGGCTGCATTACCTGTGCTCCTCTCTGGTTGGAAAGATTGATAACCACGGTTCTGGTCTTGCCCAAGGACCTTAGACCAGGCGAAACCCTTGGCCGGAGCAGGAGCTTGTCGCGAAGACGGCTAGAGCCGGTCCTCGAACAGCCTCAGCTTCTGCTCCAGCTTATTCTGCTGTATCAGTAGCGTCAGGTCACTGCGTGTCCTTTCTAGGATGCCGCGCACCATATCGGTGGTGCGACGCAGGCCGCCGGTGATGGCATCCGGGAAGTCCATGGTTACCAGGATATTATAGATATCGTCCATAGCCGAAAGCAGCTCTTCCAGCCGTCCGATTTCACCCCGCCGTGTGCTGTCCAGCAGGTAGCGCCTCAGCTCGCCGACGGCTTCACCCAGTCCGTTCAGGTAGGCCGTGGCGCTGACCTTGAGTTCTTCCGGGCTGGGTGTCGGGTCTCCTTCGACCAGGGCCAGGGTGATGCTGGCCTCGGCGAACTCCTTCTGGGCATCGCGAAAGAAGCCGGTGTGCCTTAGTTCATTATAATCGCCGACGGCCCGCTCCGTCTCTTCGAGCTGTTCTCTGGCCGAGGCGAGCAGTCCGGCCGCCGCCTCAAACTCCTGGCGGTGCAGGGCCCGGATGGCGGTCGAGGAGTAGCGGATTACCTCACGGCACAGGGGCAGCACCTTTTCCCGGGCCTCGTCCTGGGCGGTGAGGCCTTCTCGTATCCCCTGGGCAATCGAGTCTAGGTTATCGGTCGGTCTCTCCATGCTCCGTCTCGATTTTGGCTACTATGCCGCGGGCGGCCTCTTCGGGTGACTCAGCGCCCAGAATGGCCCCGATTACGGCTACCGAGTCGGCGCCGGCGGCGATTACCGCGGCGGCGTTGTCTTTGGTGATGCCGCCGATGGCGACCAGGGGCAGGCCCACCGCCTGCCTTATCTCACGCAGCCTCTCCAGGCCGACGACGACCGCTTTTTCCTTGGATGGGGTAGGGTACATGGAGCCGACGGCGACGTAGTCGGCCCCGCTGGCTTCGGCGGCCACGGCCTGTGCCACGGTGGTTACCGAGCAGCCCACAATTTTGTCTATGGGTAGCAGCCGGCGGGCTATGCTTACGGGCAGGTCTTCCTGACCCAGGTGCAGCCCGTCGGCGTCCGCCGCCAGAGCCAGGTCCAGGTAGTCATTAATTATGAAGAGCACGTCGTGCTCGGCGCAGAGCGCTTTGAGCTCTCGGGCGACGGGCAGTAAGTCCCCTTTGCTACCGAGCTTGTCCCTGAGCTGAATTGTTTTTGCCCCGCCGCTTACTACCTGGCGGGCGGCCTCCAGGTGGGGGCGCCCCTTGAGGGCCTGGGTGTCGATGATGGCGTGGAGCCCGCTCAGGTGCTTTACCTTGTCCTGACGGGTCAGCCGGGACAAAAGCTCGCGCTCTATGGTGTAGAGGCTGAAGCGGGCCTTGCGGAGGACCTCCGGGTCGAGTACGGAGGCGGCGCCGGGGGTCTTACTCATTTCCTCCAGGGTGCGCAGTGACTCTTGAACCCGGCTTGAGTTGGCTACGACCACCAGCGGTAGCTCCTTTTCTGCCTCCTGACCCGGGACAATTGTGTCTGCCCCGACGTCACCCTCCGAGTCCCGGGCGGTGATGAGCTCCCCAGCGAGGTTGGGGCCTCCCTTAAGAAGCCCGTGGCGTATGGTCTTTAGCTTTTCGCTGAGAATAGCATCGTTAAGCACGAGGCGGCTTATATCTTCCAGAACTCGGAGCCCTTCCCTCGTGCGGTTGAGATTGGCGTCGATAACGCGGCGTATCTGCTGCGGCAGTGCCTCTGGTGAAGCCATTTTTTAACCGCTCCCAGTGGCTAATTCTAACACAACCGGGGTCGGCTGGTAAACAGTAAATTCGGGGCTTAAGGGGGCTTTAGTCTCCGGTTATCGCGTTTTCCGTAAGCTCGATGCGTAGAGGTTTGCCCTGTCGGTCCAGCTCCACGGCCACGACGTCGATGCGCCACTGGGGAGGGGGCGCCTCCAGCGTCTGACAGTAGTGCCAGGCGGTGGCTATCAGCCGCTCCTTCTTGGCGGGGGTGATGGACTCCTCCGGGCTGCCGTACTCGCGGCTGCTTTTGG
>CAZXVG010000098.1:3002-5054 GCA_964644205.1 uncultured Dehalococcoidales bacterium
AGGTGCTCCCGGGTGCCGTAGCCCTTGTGTTTGGCCAGTCCGTAGCCGGGGTAGACCCTGTCCAGTTGAACCATGAAGCGGTCCCGGGCTACCTTGGCGATGATGGAGGCGCAGGCGATGGAGAAGCACAGCCGGTCGCCGTTGGTGATACCTTTTTGAGGTGGTGATACATCCGGCAGATGCAGGTGGTCGATGAGGAGGTAGTCCGGCGGCTGGCGGAGCCGGGTGAGCGCCTGTTTCATGGCTAAGAGGGTTGCCTGGATTATGTTTTGCGAGTCTATGATGTCGGCGGGCACCATGCCGGTGCCTATGGAGACGGCGACCTCGCTTATGTGGCCGAAGAGGTACTCGCGCCGGGCCGGGCTAAGTAGCTTGGAGTCCCTTATCTCTCCCGACCAGGGGGTATTCAGCGGGTAGGGCATGATGACGGCGGCGGCGACCACCGGGCCGGCCAGTGCTCCCCGCCCGGCCTCGTCGATACCGGCTACCAGGCGGTAGCCCTGGGCTGAGAGGCTATTCTCCTCGGCCAGGGTCGGTCTGATGACCCGACTCGTTCTTATCCCCTCGCTCGCCTTCATGCCGGGTTCTCCTCTATAATGCCCCCGCCCAGGACGGCATCGCCCCGGTAGAAGACGATGGCCTGCCCCGGGGCCACCGCCTGCTGCGGCTTGTGGAACTCGACCTCGGCGCTTTCCCCGTTAAAGGATAGCTCTACCGGGGTCTCCGGAGACCGGTAGCGGATGCGGGCGGTTATCCCGGCTAGTTTTTTCGGCGGCCTCCCCGCCACCCAGGATAGCTTATCGGCGGTAAGGCGCCGGCTCAGGAGCTGGCTCTGGCTCCCCACCACCAGCCGGTTATTTTCGGTATCCAGCCGGAGTACGTAGCGGCGCCCGGCGGAGCTCAGGCCCAGCCCCTGCCGCTGCCCCACGGTGTAGTGAGCCAGGCCGTGGTGTTTCCCCAGGATGTTCCCGTTTGTGTCGCTGATGTCTCCCGGCTCGGTGGGGAGGTACCCGGCGAGGAAAGCCCGATAGTCGCCGTTCGGGATGAAGCACAGGTCGTGGCTCTCACCCTGGTCAGCGCTGCTTAGGCCTCTTACCTCCGCCAGCTCCCTGACCTCGGCCTTTTTCCGGCTGCCTAAGGGAAACAGTAGATGTGCTAGCTCGCTCTGTCCCAGGGCATAGAGGAAGTAGGACTGGTCTTTGGCCGTCTCCGCAGCCTTGAGCAGGCGGTAGCCATCTTCGGAGCCCTCGACCCGGGCGTAGTGCCCGCTGGCCAGGTAGTCGGCGCCCATCTCCCGGGCTCTACGGAGGAGGCTCCCGAACTTGAGGTATTTATTGCACACCGGGCACGGGTTCGGGGTACGCCCCCGGCCGTATTCCCGGCAGAAGTAGCTCACGACCAGGCTGCGAAACTCGCTCTCCAGGTTGAGCTCGTGGAGGGGTATCTCAAGCGAGCGGCAGACCTGCTCCAGGTGGGCGAGGTTATCCCCGTAGCCGGGGTCGGCCCACAGCTTGAGGTGGATGCCGAAGACCTCGTAGCCAGCGTCCTTCACTAGCGCCGCCGCCAGCGTTGAGTCCACCCCGCCGCTCATGGCCACGGCTACCTTTTTCCTGGGCATGTCTCTCACTTCGGCCCTTTAGAGAGTAGCTGGCTTACCTTCTGCCAGATTATGCCGGCTATTTGCTCCTTACCCTGGGCGGCATCTATCACCAGCCAGCGTTCGGGCTCGCTGTCCGCTAGCTTAAGGTAGCCCTCCATTACCCTGCGGTGGAAGGCGAGTTCTTCCTGCTCGAAGCGGTCGGGTTTACCGCTTTTCTTACGCTTGAGCCCGTCGGCCACCGGCAGCTTTAAGAGGATGGTGAGGTCGGGCCTGAGTCCCTGGGTGGCGGCCTGGTTGATACGGGTGACCATCTCCAGGTCGAGCCCCCGCCCGTAGCCCTGATAGACGGTGGTGGAGTCGGCGTAGCGGTCGCTGATAACGGTCTTACCGTCCTTAAGGCCGGGCAGTATTATCTCGGCCACCGACTGGGCGCGGGCGGCGTTAAACAGAAG
>CAZXVG010000099.1:0-4908 GCA_964644205.1 uncultured Dehalococcoidales bacterium
AGGGGTGCCAGCCCACCGGCTCCTTTAAGGACCGGGGGATGGTGGTGGCGGTGGCCAAGGCCGTGGAGGCCGGTAGCCGGGCGATAATGTGCGCCTCCACCGGGAATACCAGCGCCTCGGCGGCGGCCTACGCCGCCTATCTGGGGCTCACGGCGGTTATCGTGGTGCCCCAGGGTAAAATCACCCTGGGCAAGCTGGCGCAGGCGGTGGTCTATGGGGCCAGGATTATGGCCATCAAGGGCAATTTCGACCAGGCCCTGGAAATCGTGAGGAGCCTCACCGAGAAGCACCCGGTTACCCTGGTAAACTCGATTAACCCCAACCGTATCGAGGGCCAGAAGACGGCCGCCTTTGAAATCGTCGACATGCTGGGGGAAGCCCCGGACTACCTCTTTATCCCGGTGGGTAACGCCGGTAACATTACCGCCTACTGGAAGGGCTTCACCGAGTATGCCGAGATGGGTAAGGCCCGCATAAAACCAAAGATGATGGGCTTTCAGGCCGAGGGGGCGGCGCCCATCGTGCGCGGCTACCCGATTAAGGAGCCGCAGACCCTGGCCACGGCGATACGCATCGGTAACCCCGCCAGCTGGCAGAAGGCGGTGGCGGCGCGCGATGAGTCCGGGGGCGTGATTGATATGGTGAGTGACGATGAAATAGTGGCTGCTTACCGGCTCATGGCGGCTCGGGGAGGCATCTTCGGCGAGCCGGCCTCGGCGGCGTCTCTGGCTGGCTTACTCAAGCTAAGGCGTCAGGGGATGGACTTCTCGCGGAGCCGGCTGGTCTGTGTAGTAACCGGCAGCGGTCTTAAGGACCCGGAAACGGCCATGAGCGGCGCCGGGGGCTCTCTCGAGGAGCTTCCGGCTGAGCTGGAGGCCGTGGAGCGGGCGCTGGGCTGGAGCTAAAGGAGACAGTATGTTTGACGAGGCTAAGATTAGGGAGGCGGTAGCCTTGATTATCAGGGCTATCGGGGAGAACCCCGAGCGGGAGGGGCTGCTCGGCACCCCCAACCGGGTCGCCGAGATGTACGCCGAGCTATTTATGGGGTTGGGTAAGGACCCCAAGGAGGAGCTCTCGGTCAGCTTCGAAGAGGGGCACCGCGAGATGGTGCTGGTCAAGGATATCCCCTTTTATTCCATGTGCGAGCATCACCTGCTGCCCTTTTACGGGGTGGCCCATATCGGCTACATCCCTAACAGCGAGGGCCGCGTGGTCGGCGCCAGCAAGCTGGCCCGGGTGGTGGAAATCGTGGCCAAGCGCCCCCAGATTCAGGAGAGGATGACCACTCAGATTGCCGATGCCATCATTGACGGTATCCGGCCCGACGGCGTGGCGGTGGTGGTTCAGGGGGAGCACCTGTGCATGATTATGCGCGGTATCAAGAAACCGGGCAGCGCCATCGTTACCTCGGCGCTTAAAGGGATTTTCCGTTCCCGACCGGAGACCAGGGCCGAGTTTTTCACCCTGCTTCAAGGCAGGTAGGCTAGTCCCCCATAATCTGCAGGATGACCTCCCGCGAGCGGGGGCGGTTATCGAAGTCTACCAGCACAATCTGCTGCCAGGTGCCCAGGGCTAGCCCCTTTTGGCTCACCGGGACCGTTAGCGATGCCCCCAGCAGTGATGCCCTTACGTGAGAGTAGCCGTTGCCGTCACCCCAGCGGCGGTCGTGGTCGTAGGGGATGCCCTTGGGGGCGATGCGCTGCCACATAGCCTTAAGGTCGCTAATCAGCCCGGGCTCGAACTCGATGGTGGTCACCCCGGCCGTGGAGCCGGCGACGAAGATGGTGACCAGGCCGCTTTCTACCCCCGATTGAGAGACCTGCTCCGCTACCTGCGGGGTAATGTCGATGATATCGCACTCGCCTCTGGTGCTGAGGCTGATTTTCTTGGTGACGACCATAAATCTCTCCCCCCTTCTCAGATGCTCGAGTCCAGTTCCTCCCAGATGATGTCGCCCAGGCTAAATACCGGCCCGTCCTGGCACACCTGCTTCGGCCCCTGCCTCGTCTTTACCGTGCAGCCGAGGCAGACCCCCCGCCCGCAGCCCATCCTCATCTCCAGGGAGACCTGGATGGGCTTTCCTTTTAGCTCCGGTATCTTAGCCATGTCCCGGTACATCGCCGCCGGCCCGCAGGCAAAGACCTGGTCGGCCCGGCCGGTGAGGTCAGGTAAGAGGTCGGTTATCAGGCCCTTTCTGCCGACGCTGCCGTCCTCGCTAACCGCGACCAGCTCTATCCCCGGAGGCAGCATTTCTCCGGGGTATTGATGTTTGCTTGGCGTACCGTAGAGTAGAATCACCCCGAGTCCTTGCTCAACCGCTTCATCCGCCAGGAAGCGTAGCGAGGCTATGCCCATGCCCCCCGCCGCCAGCAGCAGCCTACCCGACTCGGGGCTAACGGTGTAGCTATTACCCAGCGGGCCGAGCAGGTCTATCTCGTCACCGGCCTTACGCCGGGCAAGCCACGGTGTGCCCTTGCCGTCCTGCCATACGTTGAAGAGGAGGGAGATATCGCCGCCGTCTACTTGATGGATGCTGAAGGGACGGGGCAGGGTGCATTCCTCCCCGCAGCCAGCCATAACGAACTGTCCCGGCCGGGCCTCTCCGGCTATCTCCGGGCACCTCAAGCGGAGAAGGTGGACGCTTGATATACTCCGGCCGGAGCGGTGTTCCGTCCTCGGCAGAAGCTGGCTACTCTCGGTGACGGTGGCCGTTACCTGTTTCACTTGGCTTCCCTGTTGCGGTAGTCGGGGAGGGACTGGACGCTGTATATCTGCGGCCCGTTTACGGTGGCCTCCAGGGCCGCCCGGGCGGTATCCAGGGAGGTGAAGCAGGGGATTTGCTTCTCCACGGCCGCCCGGCGGATGGCGAAGCCGTCCCTCAGCGGGATGCGACCGCCGGTGATGGTGTTGATGATGCCGTTTACGGTGCCGTCGTTGATAATATCGATGATGTCGGGGTGGCCCTCGCTCAGCTTCTTACTTATCATCTTTACCGGTATCTCCGCCGCCTCAATCATGGCCGCCGTACCCTCGGTGGCGTAGAGCTTATAGCCTATGGCGGCGAACCTGCGGATTAAGGGCAGGGCTTCCGGCTTGTCCCGGTCGGCGATGCTGAGGAGCAGGCTCCCCTGCGGCGGCAGGTTGGCGCCGGCAGCCATGAGGGCCTTGGCCAGGGCGGCTTCGAAGGTGTAGTCAATGCCCATCACCTCGCCGGTGGACTTCATCTCCGGGCCGAGATAGGTATCGACGCCGGTCAGCTTGGACATGGAAAAGACAGGGGCCTTAATGGCCACCAGCTTCTGCCTGGGCCACAGGCCGTTCTGGTAGCCCTGCTCCTTAAGGCTCTTCCCCAGCATGACCTTGGTGGCCACGTTGACCATGGGCACGCCGGTGACCTTGGAGATAAAGGGGACGGTGCGGCTGGCGCGCGGGTTCACCTCCAGCACGTAGACCGACGACCGGCCGTCGCCGTCGGGCATGATAACGAACTGGATGTTCATTAGCCCGTTTACCTTGAGCCCGAGACCGATGCGGATGGCGTAGTTGACGATGGTCTGGTTCTCTTCCTCCGTCAGGCTCGGGGCGGGATAGGCGGCCATGGAGTCCCCGCTGTGGACGCCGGCGCGCTCGATATGCTCCATTACCCCGGGGATGAGCACGGTCTCCCCGTCGCAGATGGCATCGACCTCGGCCTCTTTCCCCTCCATATATTTGTCGATGAGCACCGGGTGCCCCGTATCCAGCTCCATAGCCAGCTTCAGGTAGCGGAGCAGCTCGCCGGCGTTGTGGACTATCTCCATGGCCCGGCCGCCGAGGACGTAGCTGGGTCGGACCAGCACCGGGTAGCCGATGAGCTTGGCGATGTTGAGGGCTTCGTCGACGGAGGTGACCCCGGCCCCCGGCGGCTGGGGGATACCCAGCTCGCTTAAGAAGTTCTCGAAGCGGCGGCGGTCCTCGGCCAGGTCGATGACCTCGGCGCTTGAGCCGAGCAGGCCCAGGCCGCTGCGGGTCAGGGGCTGGGCCAGGTTGATGGCGGTCTGACCGCCGAACTGGACGATGGAGCGGGTGGGGCTGGCGCCCGGTAGGCTCTCGTTTTCCAGGATGTCGCGCACGCTCTCTTCATCCAGGGCCTCGAAGTAGAGGCGGTCGCTGGTATCAAAGTCGGTGGAGACGGTCTCCGGGTTGGAGTTTATCATGATGCTCTGGTAGCCGGATTCCTGTAGGGCCCAGGCGGAGTGCACGCTACAGTAATCGAATTCAATGCCCTGCCCGATGCGGATGGGCCCACTGCCCAGGACCACTGCCTGGTTCTCGCCGGACGGCAGAGCCTCGTTTTCCTGTTCGTAGCTGCTGTAGAAGTAGGGGGTGGCGGCGTCGAACTCAGCGGCACAGGTATCCACCATCTTGAAGACGGGGCGGATGTCCCAGCTGTGGCGTAGGTCCCTCACCTGTTCGGGGAGCCGGTCAGCCAGGGTGCCCACCTGCTCGTCGGAAAATCCGAGCCGCTTGGCTTGGCGCAGTATCTCCGGGGTCAGCGGCTCGGAGAGGAGCCTCTCCTCCATGCCCACGATGTTCTCCAGCTTGTTAAGGAACCAGATGTCAATCTTGGTTCGCTTGTATATCTCCTCGACGCCTATTCCCCGTCTCAGGGCGGCCATGATGGCCCACAGCCTGAGGTCGGTGGCTTCCAGGGGGTAGGAGCTAACGTTAGCCGATAGCGCCCAGTTGGGGTCTTCCCAGAGCAGCGAGCGCTTGCCGAACTCCAGAGAGCGCACCGCCTTCTGCAGGGCGGCCTCGAAGGTGCGGTCGATGGCCATCACCTCGCCGGTAGCCTTCATCTGGGTGCCCAGAACCCGGTCGCCGGAGGCGAACTTGTCGAACGGCCAGCGGGGAATCTTGACCACCACA
>CAZXVG010000100.1:0-4894 GCA_964644205.1 uncultured Dehalococcoidales bacterium
CCAGCTTGACTGCCTGGGCGCCCGCCTCCTGAATAAAGCGAGCCGCATTACGCTGGGCGTCGGCGGTGCTGGTATGATAGGTCATGAAGGGCATATCACCGACCACCAGGGCATTTCTGGTGCCCCTGACCACCGCCTTGGTGTGGTGCAGCATTTCATCCAGGGTTACTGATACCGTCGATTCGTAGCCCAGGACGACCATGCCCAAACTGTCCCCCACTAGAATCATCGGTATCCCCGCCTCGTCGATTATCTTGGCCGTAGCGTAGTCGTAGGCGGTGAGCATGGCGATCTTCTCGCCCTTCTGTTTCATCTCCCGTATCTTAGTTATCGAAGTCCGCATCGTCTCTCCTCTACAGGGGTATCGCCCCGGCCAGCCACTTGGTGTTGACGATGGCATTATTGGCATCGACGTATATCAGTCGGGGCATAAACTCAGGGGCTTCGTCGTCGGCGACCTGGCAGTAGCTGAGGATAATGATGATATCCCCCTTGGCTGCCAGCCGGGCGGCGGCACCGTTGATGCAAATCTCGCCGTCCCGCTCACCCTTGATGGCGTAGGTGGTAAAACGGGCGCCGTTATTAATGTTGAGCACCTGCACCTGCTCGTAGGGCAGAATGTCGGCGGCCCGCATCAGCCCTTCGTCGATGGTAATACTGCCCTCGTAATCAAGATTAACGACGCTCACCCGGGCGCGGTGGATTTTGCTCTTAAGCATTGTTCTCATAATCTCCTCCCGAATAACGGTTGATTATGACTCCAGAGCCGCCTTTAGCTCCTCCGCCTGACCTTCGTCTATTCTCCCCTTGGCCAGGGCGATGGGAATGGTCTTGAGACCGAGCTCGCGGTAGCTACTTAGCGTGTCCGGAGACACCCTCTCCAGGGCCTCAAGGTGCTTCTTTATGGTGCCGCTATCGCCCCGGGCAATGGGCCCGGTGAGACACTGCGGCAGGCCAACAGTTTCCAGGTTGCGGACGGTGCCCCGTATCAGGGGCAGTAGCGCCTCGGTGGCCTCTTTTCTGGGGACGCCGAAGGTCTGCCACAGGTCGGTAGCCAGCTTGACCAGGGTTACCAGGTAGTTACAGGCGATAACCGCCGCCGCATGATAGACGGCTCTGTCACCGGCCGCTATCCTAATCCAGCGACCGCCCAGAGTAGTGGCCATCTCCTGGAGTATGCCGAGCAGGGGCGCCTCCGCCTCCAGGGCGAAGGTCGAGCCGGGCAGGTTCTCCAGGGCCTGTTCGGCATCGGCAAAGGTCTGAAGGGGGTGGAAGACACCGACGCCGGCCCCCGCCTTCCGGGCCGGCTCCAGAATGGCGGTGGAATCGGCGCCGCTGCAGTGCACCACCATCTGTCCCTCATGCCACCTGACCTGCTTGGCTACGGAGGCGATTGCATCATCAGGGGTGGTGATGAAGACAATCCCAGCGCTATCGGCTACCTCCTGACCCGAGGTAACCGCCCGGCAGCCGCCGACAGCCCGGGCCAGCTTTCTGGCCGAGGCGTGACGCCGGCTGGACACGGCTACCACGGGATAGCCCCGGCGGCTCAGCTTGAGGGCCAGGGCACTACCGATAGTCCCGGCACCGATAAAGCCTAACTTGAGCATGTTACTCCTCACTAGGGCAGGGCAAACAAGAAAATACCTCCTCCACTTCCCGCAGAGAAGGTATTGAAAACACTATTACTGGTCTTGAGTCGTCTCGGTCGCACCCGATCCAAGCGACTAGCGGCTTTTATCATCTCAACCCAAGCTCACCGCCGTAACGGTCGGTGGCACACATTTTTCTCAGCCTGAGTATAGAAGATGAGAAAGATATAAGTCAAATATGGCGACCGGTCACTACTTCCCGGCATCCAGCTTGGCCAGGCACTTCTCAGCCAGACCGCCGAAAACAGGAATCCGGTACGGCGTGCCATGATAGGCCTTGTACATACCGACCGCCCACAGCACCCACCACAGGACAAAGAAGATGACAAAAATGACAAAGGCAGCAACATAGAATCCACCAAATCCCCAAAATCCCAGGCGCCAACCCAGACCAAGGCCCAAACCCCCACCGACGGTCGAAGCAATACCCCAGATAATATTGAGAATACCGAAGGTGACCAGCGACTGCATGGCGTGGAAGCGTATCATCTTGTTCTTTTTCTCTATGACCAGGAAGATAATACCGGTTACCCAGAAGCCGAGATAACACAATAACCCAGCAGTATTTGGCTTTAGACTCATTGTTAGTCTCCTTTCGCTTTTCTTAGCCACCTCGTCCGGTTCCCCGAACCGGGCATATGGTGGGACTAATGGCTATATTAGCCCGCCGGGGGCAGACTGTCAATACCCTAAAAACTCTCATGCCCCCCGGGGAAACCCCGTACGCAACTAAAAACCCTAGACTGTCTCCAGGAGCAGGTCGTCAGCGGTCTCTATCTCACGCCCCGAATCGGCCACGGCTACGGTTCTCAGCGGCCGGTAGGCCTTGGAGGTAAATATGGTCAGGCAGCGGCGGTGATACATCACTTGAGGGGCAGTCGGCTGGTGCGACCTTATCAAAACCCGCTTACCCAGCCGCGCCATGATACTGCTGAAATAGCCGCCGCCGAACTGCGGCCTGCCCGTGAAGGCGTCCATCCCCAGATAGCCGCCGGGGCCCTCCTGCCAGTCTCCCCAGGTTACCCGTTTCCAGTGTTCGTCGCCGGGCTCAATCCGGTTAAAATCGGAAAGGCTCTCCACATCGGGCAGGGCCCCGTGCAGGGCCAGCACCCTCCCCACCGAGACCGCCAGGGGAAGCCGGAGCAGCGTCTCTGCATAAATCTCAGCCAGCTCCGCGCCGAGACTCCCCCAGAAGTCGGCCGGATAGAACCGGAAAACTCCGTACCCCTCATGATTCCCCTGCAGCAGGAACAGGCTTCCCGGGTAGGCCAGCTTGAGGCACATCAGGTAGTCGATGTTCGTCTTGGAATCCCCGCCCCGGTCGACATAGTCCCCCAGAAAGACGAGCCTATGGTTACCGCCCAGGTATCTCCCGACAACACTCCTGGTAGCCTCGAAATCACCGTGGGTATCCCCGACGAAGACAGTCTTGCCGCCGGCGGCCAGCTCCAGCAGGTTTGGTTCCCCCTCGAAGACCGCCCGTGCCTGCTCCAGCAGCCTGCGGGTCTCCTGGGACGTTAACCCGGAAACCAGGCCGGGGTCTGACAGAACCCGCCTCATCCGGTTGCTTAGCATATCCCCCTCAGCCCGGCGCCCCAGGTCACCCCTGGCGCATTACCAGAGCCACCGCATGCGCCCTATCGTTAGCGTTCAGCTTACGCAGGATGGCGCTGACGTGACTCTTGACCGTTTGCTCACTAATCTCCAGCTTGTTAGCGATTTCCTTGTTGGTATTGCCCTCGGCAATGCAGTTAAGAATCTGCGTTTCCCGAAGGGTAAGGGGAGCAATCACCTCCTGCAGGGGCCTTCCCAGGGATGACAGTTCCTGGAACTGCTCCAGCACCCGCCGGGCAACCATAGGCCTGGCCTCGAGGCTCTCGTTGATGGGATATTCACCGCGACAGGTGCGCCTGATAGTTTCAATCAGCACCTCCGCACGGACACTCTTACTCAGGCAGGCCGCAGCCGCGGTCTTGATGGTCTCAAAAAGCACCTCGTCATTCGGGTCGGAGCTCATCAGTACCACCCTGACATGGGGATAGCACCTGGCAACATCCCTGGCCAGGGAAAGGCCGCTTCGCGTTTGCAGATTTGAGCCCAGTATGACGACATCAGGAGAGCTGGCCTCAATCGCCTCCAGCAACTGCTGCTGAGTCGGGTCACAGTCCACTACCTTAAAATCAGTCCGCTGAGACAATACCTGACACAAACCAAGTCTGAAAAAGACCTCTTCGTCAACCACCATCACCGTAATCACCGGAAGTCCCTCCCTCGGTATCCTGCCGGCCAGTAAAACCCGAAAGGGCGCCGTCACCATGCCGGCAGAACCCCTTTATGGCCTTGACGCCAAATAAAGCCACAACCCTAGCCACCCTGCGGCGTCGGTGCTTGATTTTAGTCCCCGAAGCCGTCTTTGTCAATGTTTCCGGTTGGAGAGCGGCCGTCAGGGTAGGGGACAGCGGGCTAGCTTTACATAAAGTGCACCGGGAGTGGAAAAGATGCGGCTAAACCAGGCTCGCCACCGGTTTTGGCTACGGGGCAGAGTCAATTATAAAATAGTCAGTTTAGCACAGGAAAGTTCATCTTGACCCCCCCAATCGGGGGAGATATAATCTTTGTTTAAGAGCCATGATAACAGCTTCATCCAAAGCAAAGATAGCCATTGTCCTGGCTCTGGTATTTGTTATCCTGAATATCGTCGATATTCTGCTGACCTGGCAGGCCCTGCCCCTCGGCGCCAGCGAGGTAAACTTCGTTATGAGGGATGTCCTGGCCCTCGGCTATGTCCCGTCCATCGCCTTCAAACTGGGCATTTCTTCGGGCATCGCCGCGCTCATGCTCTACCGGGGACAGTTCCGGCTCCTCGTCATCGGGGTCAGCCTGGTCGGTTTCATCTGCCTCTGGAACTCGCATATCATATCAGGCTTGTCATGACTCGCGGGAGCGACGCTACCTAGCTAACCTACCGCCTCCGTCCCAAGCGGCGGGAGTTGACACTCCAACCTGCCAGAAGCTACAATAACCCCTGTGCCGAGGTAGCTCAGTTGGTAGAGCAGCGGACTGAAAATCCGCGTGTCCTCAGTTCGATTCTGAGCCTCGGCACCAGTAAGACTTGAGCCGACGCCAGAGGTCTTGAGTTGAGAGGTAAGGCGCAGCCGTAGAACGTAAGCCACGCAGCAGGTGAAGATGCGGAAGTAGTTCAGTGGTAGAACGCTTCCTTGCCAAGGAAGAGGTCGCGAGTT
>CAZXVG010000101.1:0-4892 GCA_964644205.1 uncultured Dehalococcoidales bacterium
TAATCCCCTTCGGCAGGATATGCCGGCTGGACTTCCTGAAGATTATCGAGCGCCTTAAGGACAGGCCGGACGGCAAGTATATCGAGGTGACGGCGATAACCCCCACCCCGCTCGGTGAGGGAAAGACGACCACCACCATGGGTATCCTGGAGGGCATGGGTAAGCGCGGCCTGAACGTCGGCGGCTGTATCCGCCAGCCCTCCGGCGGCCCCACCATGAATATTAAGGGCACCGCCGCCGGCGGCGGTAACGCCCTGCTCATCCCCATGACCGAGTTCTCCATGGGTCTTACCGGCGACATCAACGATATTACCAACGCCCATAACCTGGCCATGGTGGCCCTTACCGCCCGCATGCAGCACGAGCGTAACTACGATGACGAGCAGCTTAGCCGGCGCACCGGTATGAGGCGCCTTAATATCGACCCCACCCGGGTGGAGATGGGTTGGGTCATGGACTTCTGCGCCCAGAGCCTGCGCCAGATTATCATCGGCCTCGGCGGCCGCATGAACGGCTACATGATGCAGTCCCAGTTCGGTATCACGGTGAGCTCCGAGCTGATGGCCATGCTCTCCATCGTAAAGGACCTCGCCGACCTGAGGGAGCGGATGGATAACATCACGGTCGCCTTTGATAAGAAGGGTAACCCGGTTACCACCGGCGACCTGGAAGTGGGCGGCGCCATGGCTGCCTGGATGCGGAACACCATCAACCCCACCCTGGCCTGCACCGTGGAGTATCAGCCCTGTATGGTGCACGCCGGCCCCTTCGCCAATATCGCCGTGGGCCAGTCATCTATTATCGGCGACCGCGTTGGCTTGAAGCTGTTCGACTACCACGTCACCGAGAGCGGCTTTGCCGCCGACATCGGCTTTGAGAAGTTCTGGAACGTTAAGAGCCGCTTGAGCGGCCTGAAACCGCACGTCTCGGTGCTGACGACCACCATTCGGGCGCTGAAGATGCACGGCGGCGGCCCCAAGGTGGTGGCCGGCCTGCCCCTGCCCGATGCCTATACCAGAGAGGACCTGGGGCTCCTGGAAGCGGGCCTGCCCAACATGCTGCACCACATTAACACCATCAGGACCTCCGGTATCAATCCCGTGGTGTGCATTAACAGCTTTCACACCGATACCAGGGACGAGATTAACCTGGTGAGGAAGGCGGCCGAGGCGGCGGGGGCCCGCTGCGCGGTATCCAGCCACTGGGCGGACGGCGGCGACGGCGCCCTGGAGCTGGCCGACGCCGTGAAGGAGGCCTGCGAGGAAGAGAACGAGTTCCGCTTCCTCTATCCTCTGGACATGAAGCTCCGGCAGAGGGTGGCTAAGATTGCCGGGTTGGTCTACGGGGCCGACGGGGTGTCCTGGAGCCCGGAGGCCGAGGCCAAAGCCAAGATGCTTGAGTCTGACCCCAAGTATGACGATTACGCCACCATGATGGTCAAGACGCACCTCAGCCTCACTCACGACCCGGCCCTCAAGGGTGTCCCCAAGGGGTGGACGCTACCCATCCGCGACGTGTTAATCTACTCCGGGGCCAAGTTCCTCTGCCCCTGCGCCGGAGCCATCAGCCTGATGCCGGGGACCTCTTCCGACCCGGCCTTCAGGAGGGTTGACGTCGATGTCAAAACGGGCAAGGTCACCGGGCTTTTCTAGCCCCTAATTTGCTGGTAACATGGGATGTAGATGGTGAGTGCAAAGAAGAAGTTAAGGGTTCACTTCGGTCCGGACAACGTTGATATTATCGTGCCCCAGGGCGAGAACCTCTTGAAGGCGGCTCTGGCTGCCGGGGTGCACATTAATGCCGCCTGCGGGGGTAATGGGGTCTGCGGTACATGCAAGGTCTTGATTAAGAAGGGGGAGGTGGTCGGCCCCCGTAGTGCGAAGATTTCCCCCCAGGAATACGAGCAGGGCTACCGGCTTTGCTGCCAGAGCCGGATAGAAAGCGACCTTTCGGTCGAGGTTCCGCCGGAGTCGCGGCTGGAGGTGGCGGTGTTGAGCCGCGAGACGGGGGCGGTCCAAGCCGGGGCTGCCGAGGCGATTGCTACCGGGTGGAGTTTTATTCCGCCGCTCAATAAGTGCTGCGTCGAGCTCTCGCCGCCGACCCTGAAGGATAACGTCAGTGACCTCTCGCGCCTGCTGAGAAGCCTCAAGCGGCGCTGTAACCTGAGAAACGTCTCCGTAGACCTCGATATCGTTAAGGACCTCCCCCGTATACAGCGCAGAAAAGGGGGGAAGGTCACCGTCACCACCCTGGTTAAGGCGGTCAAGACCAAGGCTGACCGGCGTAAGCCGACCATAATCAAGGTCGAGCCGGGGGATACCAGCCGCAAGCACTACTCCCTTGCCTTCGATATCGGCACCACCACCGTCTGCGGACAGCTTCTCGATTTGAACCGGGGCCGGGTGCTGGCCGAGAGCATGGCCTATAACGGCCAGATAAAGTACGGGGCCGATGTTATTACCCGTATTGCCTACTCCCAGCGGCCGGGCGGCCTCAAGAATCTGCAGCGGGCGGTGGTGGCTACCATCAACCAGATTATCGACGAGCTAACCAGCCGGAGTCGGGTTAAGGGCGAGCACATCGGGCATATTATCATGGCCGGTAACACCACCATGACCCATATTCTCCTCGGCTTCGACCCGAAGTATATCAGGCTGGCCCCCTACACGCCGGTGGCTAATTTCATTCCCCCGGCCCGGGCGCGCGCCCTGGGTATCGGGGTGGGTAGGTACGTCTATCTCTTCGCCTTCCCCTGCGTGGCCAGCTACATCGGCGGCGACATCGTTTCCGGGGTGGTGGGCATCGGTCTGCACCAGAGCCAGAAGCTGACCATGTATCTGGATATCGGCACCAACGGCGAGATAGTAATCGGCAACTCCGACTGGATGGTAACCGCAGCCTGTTCCGCCGGCCCCGCCTTCGAGGGCGGGGGTATAAAGCACGGCATGATAGCGGCGGCGGGGGCCATTGAGGATGTTGATATTGACCCCGAGAGCCTGGAGCCGAAACTCAGCACCATCGGCGGGGAGAAGCCTAAGGGGATCTGCGGCTCGGGGCTGATAAACATTATCGCCGGGCTTCTCGCGGCGGGGGTTATCGGCCAGAACGGTAAGTTTAACGCCGACCTTAAAAGCGACCGGATTAGAAGGGGCAGCGACGGCTACGAATACCTTCTCTCGGCGGCGGGTGAGACCCAGACCGGTAAGGACATCGTGATTACCGAGGTGGATATTGACAATCTCATCCGGGCCAAGGCCGCCGTCTACGCCGGCTGCCAGACGCTGCTCCGGAGCGTGGGGGTTAGCCCGTCGGCTCTGGAGCGGGTGATTATCGCCGGTGCCTTCGGCAGTCATATCGATATCGAGCGGAGTATTACCATCGGGCTTCTGCCCGATATGCCTCGGGACAGGTTTATCTTCGTCGGCAACGGCTCGCTGACCGGGACCAGGCTGACCTCCTTCTCCACCGACCTGCTCGACGACGCCCGGAAGGTGGCCACCATGATGACCAATCTGGAGCTCAGCGAGCGGGCTGATTTTATGAATAGTTATGTCGCCGCCCTCTTCCTGCCCCATACCAATGCTAGTGAGTTCCCGACGGTGATGGGGAGACTGGAAAGGCTCGGGAAGGCCAGTCGGCTGGGAGGGAGGCTGGCCCGGTGACCATTTCGATTGCGGTTGCAGGCAAAGGCGGCAGCGGCAAGACCACGCTGGCCAGCCTTATCATTCGCTACCTTGAGAGAAGCGGCGCCGGTCCCATCCTGGCGGTTGACGCCGACCCCAACGCCAACCTGGGGGAGAGCCTGGGGCTTACGGTGGGCGAGACCGTGGGCTCGATAATCGCCTCCTTTAATGAGGAGAAGATAAACATTCCGCCCGGCATGACTAAAGAGACCTATCTGGAGTACCGGCTTAACCGGGCCCTGGTGGAGAGCCGGGGGCTCGACCTGATGACCATGGGGCGGGGCGAGGGCCCGGAGTGCTACTGCTACCCCAACCTTATGCTGAGGAAGTTCATCGACACCCTGGCCGGTAACTATGCCTATATGGTCATGGATAACGAGGCCGGTATGGAGCACCTGTCGCGGCGGACCACCCAGGGCGTTGACGAGCTGCTAATCGTCTCCAACCACTCGGTCAAGGGGGTGCGCACCGTGGCCCGGATAGAGGACCTGGTGGCTCAGCTCAAGCTGCGGGTGAAGAGGTGCTCGGTGATAGTTAATCTGGCCCCGCCCGAGCTCGACCCCCTGGTCGGGGAGGAGCTTAATCGACTGAAAATCGAGCCGCGGGCCCGGATACCGGTGGATAGCGAGGTAGTCCGCTACGACCTTGAGATGAGGCCCTTAACCGAGCTCCCGGACGGCTCGCCGGCGGTGGCCGCGGTTAGCAGCCTGATGTCCGGGCTTCTCGGCTAGAGAAGAACAGACCGTGGCCCCGGGAGAGCCGGGGGTTTAATAAATAAGCATGCTGGGGAGGGAGAAATGCCGGCAAAGATAATCAGTGGCACTGAGATTGCCAAGCAGATTCGCGAGGAGCTAAAGGAAGAGATAGCCAGACTCAAGGAGCAGCATAATCTGGTGCCGGGGCTGGTGACTGTCCTGGTGGGCGAGGACCCGGCGTCCCAGGTCTATGTCGGTGCTAAGGAGAAGACCTCCCGGGCCCTGGGCCTCTACTCGGAGAGGCACGACCTCCCGGCGGATACCAGCGAGGAGGCGCTGCTATCGCTGATTAGCAAGCTCAATAACGACCCCAAGATTCACGGGATTCTGGTGCAGCTACCCCTGCCCAAGCACATCAACGAGACCAGGGTGCTCTATGCCATCGACCCCAAAAAGGACGTTGACGGCTTTCATCCGGTGAATCTGGGCAAGCTGATGATTGGGGAGCCGGACT
>CAZXVG010000102.1:0-3257 GCA_964644205.1 uncultured Dehalococcoidales bacterium
GCCGTGAAACAAATAATCGGTGAGGAGAAGCTATGAATGATTTTAAGCCCAATATCGTCATCTTCCGCTGTAACTTCTGTTCGCCCCCCGGGGCCGAACGCGCCATGGCTTCAAAGTTTAATGATAACTTCCGGCCCATAATAATTAAGACCAACTGTACGGGCAGGATAGACCCCACCTTTGTTTTCGATGCCTTCGTCAAGGGCGCCGACGGGGTCATGATTTCCGGCTGCCCTCCCGGAGACTGCCACTTTGTTACCGGTAACTATAAGGCGGGGCGGAACGTGCTCCTGCTCAAGCGGGTGCTCTCCCAGCTCGGCATTGAGCCCGAGAGGCTGATGGGGAACTGGCTGCCCGCTTCTGAGGCACCGAAGATTATCTCGTCGATGAACGAGTTCGTGGATAAGGTAATCGCGCTGGGCCCTCTGACATTAAATTAAGGGGGGAGGGGTCACATTGAGCGAACCGGTTACGAAAGAGGCAGTCGCCGTAGAACAGAATACGGATTACTGCAGCAGCTGCTCGGTCTGTTCCACCCTGTGTCCCTACCAGGCGCTCGCCAGGGATGCCGAGACGGGCAAGATTACTCTGGATATCGCCAAGTGCCAGGTATGTGGGCTGTGCTACGCTAACTGCCCGGCCAGCGTCATCAGCGTCCTCTACTATGACCTCGACTCTTTGGTCGCCTATCTGGAGAGGGCACAGCGGGAATACGACTCCGATACCCTGGTTATCATGTGCCGTGGCAGTGCCCCCGACACTAAGGGGGTGGCCAGGCTGTTCGGGGTATCAGAGTTCATCCCGCTGCTCGTCCCCTGTGTCGGCCGTGTCCCTGACGAGCTCTACCTGAGGGCCCTGCTCATGGGGATAAAGAAGATAGGCGTCCTTGCCTGCGATGAGGACTACTGCCGCTTCGAGCGGGGTAGCGCCGTCGCCCGGCGTGAGATAACCGCCATGAATATCCTCCTCGACCAGCTCGGCTACGGGCGTGATGTCATCACCCTGAAGGAGCACAGCCTGAAAGTGCAGGTCGACGCCAACCTGTGCATCGCCTGCGGTAACTGTGTCTTCTACTGTCCCTACCATGCCGCTGGTCTCAAGAGCCCGGGCGGAATTAGCTTCGACCTGGACGCCTGCCGCGGCTGCGGGCTGTGTGTCGCCATGTGCCCGGCGCTGGCCCTGGAGCTGGAGAACTGGGAGCGGGAGCGCATCTCCCGTCTCATCAGGCGGCTGGCTGGGGAGATGAAGCCCCCCGGGATTTTAGTGTTTCGTTGTCAGTGGGCATCATTTCCCGCCCTGGACGGTGAGCCGCCGCCCCAGGTGCGCTTTATCGACCTGCCCTGTGCCTCCCGGGTGGATAGATTTCACGTTCTGGAGGCCCTGCAGCAGGGGGTTGGCGGCGTTATGATAGCCGCCTGCTCCGAGGACGACTGTAAGCAGGAGAGGGCAAGCGGCCGGGCGGAGCACTCCATAGCCGCCCTGATGGCAAGGTTAGACCAGATAGGTCTTAAGGAACGGGTTCATTTTTGCTCGGTGTCGCCGCGCTACCCCGGGCAGATGGAAAGAGAACTGGAGCAGTTTACCCGGAAGATAGCGTCTACTGGGTAGAGGTGTAGCCTATGATAGTAACCACGCAGAAGCCCCTCGATGAGGTCTTAGATTTCATTACCCCCTATAACACTATCCTGATTGCCGGCTGCGACGGCTGTACCCAGCCGCCGCGGGGATTGAGAGAGGCCAAGACCCTGGCTCAATTGCTTGAGCTAGCGGGCAGGCTCAAGAAGCGGGACATTAGCTTCAGGGTGACCACGGTCGCCAAGCAGTGCGATAACTATCTCGCCGCCTCTATTCTCAAGCCCCAGATGGATGGTGTGGAGGCGGTGCTCTCCCTGGCCTGCGGCATCGGGGTGCAGACACTTTCCGGCGTCTTCCCGGAGGTGCCCATCTTCCCTGCCCAGAATACCCATTTTATGGGTGCCGAGGAAAGGGAGGCGGGCATCCTGGAGGAGAGGTGTGCCGGCTGCGGCGATTGTCTCCTGGCTGCTACCGGCGGTATCTGTCCCGTAGCCCGGTGCAGTAAGGGGCTGCTCAGCGGCGCCTGCGGTGGGAGTAAGGATGGTAAGTGCGAGCTCAGCCCCGACCGGGACTGTGCCTGGTGTCTTATCTACGAGCGGCTTAGGAAACAGGGTAAGCTGGCTCTCCTTAAGGAACCTCGCCCGCCCCGCGATTACCAGCTGAGTGGTTGGAGGGTCGTCACCTAACTAGCTGGTGGGGAATGGTGCTGGTAGTAGTGAACAAATTAGCCAGGATAAAGGTGCGTGGCGTGGTGCAGGGGGTCGGTTTCCGTCCCTTCGTCTACCGGCTGGCTCACCAGTATAAGCTGAACGGCTGGGTGCGTAACACCTCGGGAAGCGTGACCATCGAGGTGGAGGGAGACGAGGCAGCCATAAAGGGCTTCAGCGCCTCCCTTGAGACCGGGGCTCCCCCCATGGCGCGCATCGAAGGGGTGAGCTTAAGTTTCCACGCCCCGCAGGGTTATACCGGCTTCGAAATCCGGGATAGCCGCCCCGAGCGGGGGAAGTACCAGCTCGTCTCCCCGGATATTGCCACCTGCCCGGATTGTCTCCGGGAACTTCTCGACCCGGATGACCGCCGCTACGGCTACCCCTTCACCAACTGCACCAACTGCGGCCCCCGCTTTACCATTATTGAGGATATCCCCTACGACCGCCCCAAGACGACCATGGCCGGTTTTCACATGTGTCCCGAGTGTCAGCGGGAATACGACGACCCGCTGGACCGCCGCTTTCACGCCCAGCCCAACGCCTGCCCCCGGTGCGGCCCCCGGCTGGAGCTGGTTAGCGCCGACGGCACTCTCACCGAGAGCCGGGATGTTATAAAAGCCACCGATGACCTCACTGAGAGCCGGGATGTTATGAAAGCCACCGATGACCTCACTGAGAGCGAGGATCTTATAAAAGCCGCCGGCGATCTCCTCAGGGACGGCCGTATTCTGGCGGTGCGCGGCCTGGGCGGTTTTCAGCTCGCCTGTGACGCCACTAGTGAGACGGCGGTGGCTACCTTAAGGCGCCGTAAGAGGCGTCCCGCCAAGCCCCTGGCGGTGATGATGGCCACCCGGGAAGAGATTGTCAGGCACTGCGAGCTATCGCCGGAAGAAGAGAGGCTTCTCAGTTCTCCCCAGTGCCCCATCGTGCTCCTCAGGTGGCGGCGCGGCGTATCCTGCGTTGCCGCCGCGG
>CAZXVG010000102.1:3357-4880 GCA_964644205.1 uncultured Dehalococcoidales bacterium
TGGTAGACGAGGCGCCTCAGCCGATAAGACGGGCCCGGGGCTACGCCCCCTACCCCATTTTCCTCCCCTTCCGCTCGAAACAGGTTCTCGCCTGCGGCGCCGAGGAGAAGAACACCTTCTGCCTCACCAGGGATGACCATGCCTTCTTAAGTCAGCATATCGGCGATATGGAAAACGAGGAGACCATGGCGCACTTTGAGAATACCATCGAGCTCTATAAAAGGCTCTTCCGTGTTACCCCGGAGGTGGTGGCCTACGATCTGCACCCGGAGTATCTGGCCACCAAGTATGCCCGGCGGGTCATCTCCGAGCTGGGCTTACTCGCGGTTCCCGTTCAGCACCACCACGCCCACATCGCAAGCTGCCTTGCGGAGCATAAGGCCGAGGGCCCGGCTATCGGGGTTGCCTTCGACGGCACCGGCTTCGGTAGTGACGCTGCCCTCTGGGGTGGGGAGTTCCTCCTCGCCGACTATAATGGCTTTCACAGGCTGGGACACCTGGAATACGTGCCCCTGCCCGGGGGTGCCGCCGCCATCAAGCGGCCCTACCGCATGGCGCTCAGCTATCTCTATACCCTGCTCGGCGCCGACTTTCCTCTGGAGGGCCTGCCTCTCGACGGTCTCGACCCGGAGGAGGTGGCCGTGGTCAAAAAGCAGCTGGCGCGGGGCATAAACTCACCGCCGACCTCAAGCGCCGGGCGGCTCTTTGACGCCGTTTCCGCCCTTGCCGGGGTTAGGGGAAGGATAGACTACGAGGCACAGGCGGCCATTGAGCTTGAGATGCAGGCGCCGGACAAAATTGATAGAATGGAAAAGGAGACCTACCCGTTTGCCGTTACCCTGGAACAGGGGGTGAGGGTGGTCAGGCTGGCGGAGCTAATCTCGGCCGTAGTCCGTGAGGTGAGAAATCGGGTTCCGGTGCCGGTAATCTCGTTTCGATTTCACCGGACGGTGGCGGAGATGATTACCGGGGTGTGCCGGGATATCTCCCGGGAGACGGGTATAAACGAGGTGGCGCTTTCCGGCGGCGTCTTCCAGAACCGTCTCCTGCTCGTACTCACCACCTCGGCGCTTAAGGAGGCCGGCCTAAAGGTGTTTACTCATCGCCTGGTGCCCTGTAACGACGGCGGCATCTCCCTGGGGCAGGCGGTGATTGCCAATTTCGCCGAGAGGAGTTAGCGGTGTGTCTGGCGATACCGGTTCTTATTAAGTCCATAGTAGACAGCGAGGCCGAGGTGGAAATCGGCGGTATCAGCCGCCGCATCAGCCTGGAGCTAACGCCGGAGGCCAGGGTCGGCGACTACGCCATCGTCCATACCGGCTACGCCATAAATGTCCTGGACCAGAAAGAGGCCCGCGAGACCCTGAAGCTGCTCGAGGAGATAGCGGCCTCGGGGGAGGAGGGGCGTTGAGGTTTATCACCGAGTTCCGGCGTCCCGAGCTGGCCCGGGGGCTGGTAAGCCAGATTCAGCGCCAGTCCCGTACCAGGGCCCGCTTCATGGAGTTCTGCGGCGGTCACACCGT
>CAZXVG010000103.1:0-4829 GCA_964644205.1 uncultured Dehalococcoidales bacterium
TGGGCAAGGAGGCTGTCCAGCGCTACCTGGTCGACGAGATACAGAAGGTCTACCGCTCCCAGGGGGTAAATATCAACGATAAGCACATCGAGGTCATCTCCCACCAGATGCTGACCAAGGTCTATATCGATTCCTCCGGCGACACCGAGCTGGTACCCGGGGAGCTGGTAGACAGGTTCCAGTATGAAGACATCAACGCCAAGGTGCTCGCCGAGGGCGGCGAGCCGGCCACAGCCCACATCGTGCTCCTGGGAATCACCCGGGCCTCGCTGAATACCTACAGCTGGCTGGCGGCGGCCTCCTTCCAGGAGACCACACGGGTGCTCACCGAAGCCGCCGTCTCGGGCAAGACGGATAAGCTGGTCGGGCTCAAGGAAAACGTCATCATCGGGAAGCTGATTCCAGCCCGCTTCGCCATCTCCGAGGACGTGCCCGAGCTACCGCCCGTCGAGGAGGAAGAGCCCCCCGAACTAACCATCTAGCCCCAGCCCACTGCCGGAAGCATTTATAAAACCGCCGCCCGGATTTTTATATATACTCCGGGCGGTCTTATTAAAGAGCATGCCCCCTAACTAGCACCCTTACCTTTAAGCCTGGGGAAGAACATGGGGACCCTCTTCTTATATTCGAGGTACTCACTACCCAGGCGCCTCTCCAGCTCCGTTTCTTCGATTTTCTTTAGCTCCAGCACGTCGAGCAGGACAAACAGCGGCAGGAATATCGCCACCAGAGAGACCGACCGGAAGAGAACCCCTAACCCGAAGAGCAGGATATATATCCCGGTGTGCATGGGGTTTCTGGCATAGGCATAAGGCCCGGTGGTAACCAGCCTGGGGGGCGGGATGGATGGGATGGGGGTGCCTCTTACCCTGGCGAAGTGGACTATCGACCACACGATGAGCAGCAGCCCCAGCGTAAGAAGCGGCACGAACAGGATGGTATTCAAGGGCACCGGCAGAAGCCCGGGGAGGCCTAAAAAGCTATCCGTGCGCCGGGAAAGGAAAACGAGCAGCCAGATAAAGCCCACGAAAGCAATCACTAACCACGGAGTAAGACGGCTTCTCGCCCTCCGGTTGCCCGTGGCCGCCCGGTAGAAGGCAGCCACCCACCGGTTACGTAAACCCACAGCAGTATGCCTCGCCGGTAATCATAAGCCCACCCGCCAGACACTCTAAGCGGACACCCCCGGTTTTGTCAAGAGCCTTCACCTCCGTCTAAGGGCCAGGACTAAAGATATGATATAATGAGGTCGAGTATTAAGAGCCAGGAAAGGCGGGTAGAGGGTGGAACAACCGCGTGAGCGGGTTGTGTCCGGCAAACTGGGCACCGACGATGGTTCGCTGGACACCAGTCTGAGACCAAAGTGCCTGACCGACTTCGTGGGGCAGACCAAGGTCAAGGAGAACCTGAACATCGCCATCACCGCCGCCAAGGGTCGGGCCGAGGCGCTGGACCACATCCTGCTCTACGGCCCGCCGGGCCTGGGCAAGACCACCCTGGCTCACATTATCGCCAGCGAGATGGGCGTCAACATCAAGATTACCTCCGGCCCCGCCGTAGAGCGTACCGGAGACCTGGCCGCCATCCTGACCAACCTGCGCAGTCAGGACGTGCTCTTCATCGACGAGGTGCACCGCCTCAACCGTACCGTGGAGGAGATGCTCTACCCGGCCATGGAGGACTTCGCCCTGGATATCATTATCGGCAAGGGGCCCGGGGCCAAGAACCTGAGGATAAACCTGCCCAACTTCACCCTCATCGGGGCGACCACCCGCTTCGCCCTGCTCAGTCCACCCCTCCGGGACCGCTTCGGAGCGGTCTACCGCCTCGACTTCTACGACCAGGCATCTATCGGGGACATCCTGAAACGCTCGGCACGCATCCTCAAAGTAAGCGCCGAAGATACCGGGCTTACCGAGATTGCCCGCCGGGCCAGAGGCACTCCGCGCGTCGCCAACCGGCTCCTGAAACGGGTCCGGGACTACGCCCAGGTCAAGGCCGACGGCACGGTGAGCCAGCAGGCAGCCGGGGAGGCACTGGGTAAGCTCGAGATTGACGCTATCGGCCTGGACGAGGTCGACCACAAGCTCCTGTACACCATCATCGACAAATTTAACGGCGGCCCGGTGGGGCTGGATACCATCGCCGCCTCAATCAGCGAGGAAGCGGACACCATCATGGACGTCTACGAGCCCTACCTCCTGCAGCTCGGTTTTCTGGAGCGCACCCCGCGGGGCCGCATGGCTACCCGGCTGGCCTACCAGCACCTCGACCGTCCCGATAACCGGAGGAAACCGCCGCAGCCAACCCTGCTCTGAGACTTACGGCCCGGCAAGAAAAAACAAGGAGGGAGCCTTTGAGAAGACTCCCTCACAGTTTCAGCAGCACCCAAATAGCTTAAGCCACTGCGTTATGTCAAATCCAGGCCTGCCCGTCAGTTAATGGCATAAGTGACCTGAACGCTGAGAGTAATCTCCATCTCACCGGCGCTGATCGAGGTCGATTCCATCACCGTCGGTGCTGGAACCCCGGCGTAGTCATACCGCAGGTTGCTGGACGACGGCACCTGGATGCCTTCGGAGACAAAGGTCGGCTTACCCAGGCTAACCCCGGCCAGTCCGGCCAGCTGCTCCGCCTTGGCCTTAGCGTCGGCCATGGCATCGGTCCTCAGCTCCTCATAATAGGTCGTCGGGTCATCGACGGAGAAGCTGATGCTGTTGATGCGCGTCAGGTCGCCGCCGGCTGCGGCGGCGGCATCGATGATGGCCCCCACCGCCTCGACAGTCCTTATCTTGGCGTTGACCGTATTAGCTACCCGGTAGCCGATGACAACCTCTTCCTGCTTTGAATCGTCCCACCGGGTTACCTGACGAATACTGAAATACTGGGTCTGGATATCCTTCTCCGCCACGCCGTTAGCAAGCAGGGCGGCCATTACCTCGTCCATGGCCGCGTTGGCCTCGGCCTGGGCACCGGCTACCGTAGACTGCTGGGACTCAATACCCAGACTGAGAAGGGCGATATCGGGGGTCACGGTTACCTTGCCCTCACCACTGACCCAGATACCTGTCTGCTCGCTGTTCACGTTGACCGACCCCACCGTGGTCGTCCCCCCGGCACAGCCACACAGGGCGACCACCGGCACCGTCAGTGCCAAGACGGCTACCAAAAACCACTTCTTGTTTATCTTCATTTCTTACCTCCTATTAGATAATAACGCAAAAGCTGCTGCTTGGTTAGTGGACAGGCGAGAAAGTCGAACCCGTAGCACATCCAGAAAGGGGCTAGTCCATGGCCGCCAGGGCTTCCAGGTAGGCGGTCTCCGAGATGGCAATAGCCTCGATGAGGACAGCCTGCACCGAGGGCGAGACATCATCAAGGACACTGCGCAGGGCATCGGGGTGAGTCTCCAGGTAAACGACCAGCGTCCCCCTAAGTTCGGCCTTACCGCCCTCTCCCTTGAGGTCGCCTGCGTTGGCATCCGTCTCCTCAGACGGCGATCCCTCATACGCCGGGGCCGGCGTTGTCTGCAGGGTTGGGGAGGACGGTGGCACCGGCACCGTTTCCGCCTCCGGCTCCGGCGAAGTTATCGTCGGGGAAAGTGCCGGCTCCTCGGTTAACACCCGCGGGGCATCGTCCACCGCCACGGCTTCGGCCTGAGGAGAGACCAGCGCCACCAGCGTCGAGAGCTTCTCATCCAGCCGCTCGCTGGCCGCCTCCACCTGCTGGGTATCGCCCTTGGAGGCCAGGTAGATTAGCTCGGACACCCTCCTGTCAGCCTGCTCAGCACAAAGCTGTGCCTTATCTAGCGAAGAGGTGGTCATGGCCATCTGCACCCGCTCCGTAGCCAGCTTCACCGAGTAGAGGGGGCTATCCGGCATGCTATTCTCAGCGGCGAGGGCAGTACCCCCACCGGAAGCCAGCAGGATACCAACCACCAACAGCGCCGTCACCCACCCCCGCCTCAGGGCAAAACGGGGCTTAGCCTTCCGGCTCATCTCGTCATGGAGAATCGAACGGAACTCATACCTGGCCCTGGCCCGAAACTCGGCGCGGGGCACGATAGCCGTCGCCTCTCGGGCAACCTGGGCCGTGCGCAGCAGCGGCTCAAGCTCAAGCCGCTGCTCGGGATAGCTCTCTAGGCACTGCTCCACGGTATCGCCCCCAACCAGGCGCTCCAGGCAGTCATCCAGAATGTTATCAAACTCGTTATTCTTCTTCATTTTAATATGCCACCGACAGTACTTTACGTAGCGCCACTATGGCGCTGTGCTGCAACGCCTTCACCGCCCCCTGGCTCCTGCCCATGACCTCGGCCACCTGGGCCACCGACATCTCACTGGCGAAACGCAGCGAGATGACCTCCTGCTGAGCCGGGGTCAGCTTCATGGCCGCCTGGTTCAGCCGCTCGATGTCCAGCTTACGCCCGAATACCTCATGCGGGTCGTCGCCACTAGCCACCAGGACATCTTCCTCAAGACGCACCGAAATCCGCTTCTTCGTCTTCCTCAGGTAGTCAACCACCTGGTTGTGGGCGATACGGAAGAGCCAGGCGGAAAAGGGAACCCCCTTCCACTTGAAGGAAGAGATGGCCTTAATGGCCTTGAGGAAGACCTGCTGGGCAATATCTTCCGCTTCCATCCGGTCCCCTATCCTGAGGGCTACGTAGCGGTAAATCTTATCGAAATACCCCTCATACAACTGAGCAAAAGCCTCCTCATCGCCCTGCTTTGCTCGCTGGACGAGGTTCTCCTCATCTTGCACCTGATAACTCCCCGTTTCTTACCGGTAATCTGGGCATTACCCTGTGCATAAATTATAACGGAAGA
>CAZXVG010000104.1:0-3390 GCA_964644205.1 uncultured Dehalococcoidales bacterium
GCGAGAACCAGGGCGATTCGGGCGACCTCATCCGGCTGGCCGCCCCTGTTTAGCGGCAGCCTCATCTTGAACTCGATGCCGGTCTTAATAACCTCGGTGTCAAAGTGGGCCAGCCTCTTGGCGACCGCCCTGGTTCCGGGAGTGGCGATGCCGCCGGGGACAATGGCATTTATCCTGAACCCGTGCCGGCCGTACTCCTTGGCGAGAGACCTGGTGAGCGCGATGACACCTATCTTGCTCAAATCGTAAGGGACCAAGCCTTCGGCAAAGGGCATGATTGCTTCGATAGAGCCGATATTGATTATCACGCCCCCTTTACGCATCCTCCCGGCTATCATGTGCTGACACATGGTGACCACCGAGTACAGGTTGATGTCCATTACCCGGGTCAAAAAATCGCGGTCGATTTCCAGGAAGCCCTTAAACGGGTAGATACCGGCGTTGTTAATCAGGATATCCGGCCCGCTGCCCTTAAGCCCCTCCCACAGCGAATCAATCTCTTCTTTCTGGGAGATGTCCACCTCAAAGATATCAACCTGCGAGCCCAGGGCCGTAAGCTCCTTCTCCAGGCCGGCCAGCTTCTTACCGTCGATGTCAACCAGCTGCAGGGCAGAGCCTGCCTCCGCAAATCTGACCGCCATCGCCCTGCCGATACCGGCCGCCGACCCGGTGATTAAGGTCCTTTTCCCCTTGAGCGAGATAAGTTCCCCTAAAGGCGTCAGTTTCTCCATGATAGTTACCTAACCCCCTCGATGTGGTAGAGCCGTCTCTTTAAGGTAATTTTAGCAGATTTGATATACCGCCGAAAGATAGTGTTAATATAGTGTGCGGGGCGATTGACCCGTATAAGTACGTCAGAAGGTCTGCAAAAAGGACTGCCGAAGTCTTTATGAAAGAGCTAGCGAAGTCTTTATGAAAGTTGTGCTGCATATCTGCTGCGGGGTCTGTGCCGCCGGGGTAGCCGAGCGGCTGGCCCAGGAGGGGCATCTGGTCCTCGGGTTCTTTTACAACCCGAACATTCACCCCCTGGACGAGTACCAGCGCAGACTCGAGGTGGCCAGCACGGTAGCCAGGAAGATGGGCTTCCCCCTGGAGGTAGCCCCTTATGTCACTGAGGAGTGGTTTAAGGAAACCGCTGGTCTGGAAGGCGAACCCGAGGGCGGCAAGAGATGCCAGGTCTGCTTCCGGCTCAGGCTGGAAAAGACCTTTCTCTTTATGAAAGACCGGGGCGGGGACGCCTTCACCACCACCCTGACGGTAAGCCCTCATAAGTCGGCGGCGGTGATTAACCGGGTGGGGCGGGAGACTGGCGGGGAGAGGTTCTTAGCCCGGGACTTCAAGAAGCAGGAGGGCTTCAAGCGGGCCATGGCCCTGGCCAAGGAGTGGGCTCTTTACCGCCAGAACTACTGCGGCTGTCTCTACAGCATGAGGCAGAGCTAGGCGACAGGATAGCTATGCCCCGGTGGTAGCGGCTTCCCTTTCCAGCACCTTTGGGCTCAGCCTCTTGGCCAGATAGATAAACGGGGTGTCAATCGCCGCCACCACCAACTTGAGAAGGTAGGTGGAGAGCAGGATTTCCCGCCAGGTCACGACATCGAAGACCCCCCACAGGGCGATACCGCAGAAGATGAGACTGTCAATTGCCTGGGAGACCATGGTCGAGGCGTTGTTCCGCAGCCAGAGAAACCGGCCCCGCGTCTTACGCTTCCAGAAGAGGAAGGCCCAGATATCGTGGAACTGAGAGACGAGATAGGCGGTGAGGCTGCCGGCGGCGATGCGGGGCATCAGACCGAAGATGACTTCCAGGGGCTCCTGGGCAAAGTCCGAGGCGTGAGGGATAAAAGTGAGACCGAGCTTCATCCACAGCGTCATGAGGGCCATGCCGATGAAGCCGAACCACACCCCGCGCCGCGCCGTCTTCTTCCCGTAGACCTCAGCTAAGATGTCGGTGGCGAAGAAGATGCTGCCGTAGATGACGTTCCCCAGGGTAGACACCATGCCGAATATCTCCACCGTCTTCACCACCTGGATATTGGCCACGATGACCGAGGCGACGATGGTGACATAAAGCCCGGTCTTGCCGAAGAAACGGTAGATAAGGGTAATCAGCCCCAGGTCGAGAAAGATAAAGCCGACCCAGAGCAGGCTGTTGAAAAGCACATCCGGCGCCATCTGCGGCATAATCATTCCCGGCCTGCCCCCTTACGGCTCCGGGCTCTAAGCCACTTCTCCCGCTGAACGAGCCGCACCTTATCATCGGTGGGCCGGTAACGGGCCAGGAAGTCGTCCCGGAAAGAGCTAAAGCTGCCGTCCAGGATAGACTCCCTTATCGTCTTCATGAGGTCGGTCATGAAGTACAGGTTGTGAATCGTGGCCAGCCGGTAGGCGAGCAGCTCCCGGCTTCGGAACAGGTGGTGCAGGTAGGCGGCCGAGAAGTTACGGCAGGTGTAACAGCCGCAGTCCGGGTCGAAGGGGCCTTCCTCCCGGCGGTAGCGCGCGTTACGGATGTTAAGCCTGCCCTGCCGGGTAAAGAGGGCCCCCTTGCGGGCTACCTGGGTGGGCAGGGCGCTATCGAAGATGTCAATCCCGCGGCTTACCCCGTTAACGATGTCCTGGGGAGACCCCACCCCCATGAGGTGCCTCGGCTTGGCCTCGGGGAGCAGGGCTACCGTCTCGCTAACCATGTCGTCGGTCAGCTCTCCGGGCTCGCCCAGGCTCAGGCCGCCGATGGCATAGCCCGAGAAATCCAGCGAGCTGAGAAAGCGGGCGGACCTACGGCGTAGCTCCGGGAAGAGCCCGCCCTGGACGATGGCAAACATTGCCTGGTCGCGGCGGGTCTTCGCTTTAAGACACCTCTCCGCCCAGCAGTGGGTGCGCTCCGTGGCCACCTCGACCCCCTCGAGTGACTCGGTAAGCGGGGGGCACTCGTCCAGAACCATGATGATGTCGGCCCCCAGCGATTCCTGAAAGCGGACGGCCAGCTCCGGGGTGATGAGGTGCTGGCTGCCGTCGATATGGGAGCGAAAGGTAACCCCCTGGTCGTTAAGACGGCGCAAGCGAGCCAGGCTGAATATCTGATAGCCACCGCTATCGGTCATCAAAGGCCCCGGCCAGGCCATGAATTCGTGCAGCCCCCCACCCCCCTCGATGACCTCTATGCCCGGTCTCAGGTAGAGGTGATAGGTATTGGCCATGACCATGGTTATCTCCAGGGCCTTTAGGTCATCGGGGGTGAGCGCCTTAACGGTAGCCTGACTGCCCACCGGCACGAACACCGGCGTGGGCACTACCCCGTGGGGGGTGGTTAGCTCACCGGCGCGCGCCCCGGTATCGGGGCAGGTCTGCTTCAGGCTGAAGCTTACTAGGCTCTCTATGGTTCTCTCCCCTTCT
>CAZXVG010000104.1:3490-4822 GCA_964644205.1 uncultured Dehalococcoidales bacterium
GGCCGCGGGGATTTTATAAGCACCCCGAACCGACTACCGGCCGCGGGGATATTATATAACCATTTATCCCGAACGACAAAGAGACTACCAGACACCGAGGGAGGCTCAGCCGGGATAAACCCACGATGAGCTTATGAAATCCGCCCCGGCATACCCGGCCTAAACAACCCTAGGTAAGGAGCTAAACGGCCAGATGAGCAAAGTGGGTATCATCGCCAACCCGTTCGCCAGCATGGACATAAGGAGGCTGGTGGCCCACGCCACCACCATGGGCAGCTATCAAAAAATCGGCATCCTGCGGCGGGTAATCCTGGCCCTGGACTGGACGGGGGTCAGCCAGATTCTAATCATGCCCGACCGCGACCACCTGGGAAGCCGGGCCCTGGCCGACATCGGACAGCACAAACTAGCCTCCCGTGCCTCCATCCTGAACATGCCCATAACCAACGAGGCCGAGGACTCCGCCAAGGCCAGCCAGCTAATGCGCCAGCAGGAGGTAGATTGCATCATCACCATGGGCGGCGACGGCACCAACCGGGTGGTGGCGCGCTCCTGCGCAGAGATACCCCTGGTACCCATCTCTACCGGCACCAACAACACCTTCCCCTTCATGGTGGAGGGCACCACCGCCGGGCTGGCCGCCGGTATCATCGCCCGGGGTATCGTTAGCCCGGAGTGCTGTATCGCCCGCACCAAGAAGCTGAACATCCACAAGAACGGCCGGGTGGTCGATATCGCCCTGATAGACGCCGTCGTCTTAGACCAACAGTTTATCGGCGCCAGGGCCATCTGGGATATATCTCAGGTGAGAGAGGTCTTCGCCACGCGGTGCCACCCCTCTTATGTCGGCATGGCTTCAATCGGGGGCAGCTTCCACCCCGTAACCGCCGACGATGACCACGGGCTCTACCTCCGCACCGGCAAGGACAACCTGAGGGTAAGCGCCACCATCGCCCCCGGGGTAATCACAGAGGTGGACATAGAGGAATACCGGGTACTGAGTCTCAACGAGATGGTGCCCATCAGCGTTGACCGGCTGATGCTGATAGCCCTGGACGGCGAACGCGAGATTGAGATATACCCCCGGGACAAGGCAGCGGTGGAGCTGTGCCGGGACGGGCCGCGGGTGGTGAAAATAAAGGAGACCCTGGAGGAGGCGGCCGAAAACGGCTTCTTCATCAAAGCTTAAGCCCCTTGCACCGCAGGCCGGTTTGCTATATACTATTTTTTGGTGGTTTTAGTTTAGGTTATCTCTACTGGCCGGTCTTCATGGATTTGCCCAGGTTCTGGATGGCCAAAACTCAAGCCAACTAGTGACCAGAGTGGAGGTCA
>CAZXVG010000105.1:0-4820 GCA_964644205.1 uncultured Dehalococcoidales bacterium
CTGGGGAAATACGCTAAAGGCGAACTCATACTCAAGCTGCTCCCGGCCCTGGATGATATGGAGCGAGCCCTGGCTGCTATCCCTCCACGCCAGGAGAAACTCGGCTGGGTCGAGGGGGTGAGACTTATCGAGCGCAAGCTGAGGGCAACCCTGGAAGCAGAGGGGCTGGAGCCAATCAAGTCTCTGGGTGAGCCGTTTGACCCCCATTTCCACGAAGCCGTAATGGCGGGTAAGGGCAAGGAAGGCATGGTCGTTGAGGAAATAGAGAAGGGCTACCAGCTAAAAGACCGGGTTCTTCGCCCCAGCAAGGTAGTCGTGGGCAGCGGCGAAGAAGACGAAGAAGGAGAGAAATAAACTATGGCAAAAGTAATTGGCATTGATTTAGGTACTACCTTTTCCTGTGTGGCCGTGATGGAAGCCGGGGAACCGAAGGTCATACCCAATGCTGAGGGGGGGCGCACCACGCCCTCGGTGGTGGCGATGAGTAAGACCGGAGAGCGCTTGGTGGGGCAGGTAGCCAGACGCCAGGCGATTACCAATCCAGATAACACTATCTTCAGCATCAAGCGCCTGATGGGACGCAAGTTCAGCGAGTCCAGCGTCGACTACGACCGGAAAATGCTGCCCTACAAGATAGTCAAGGCAGCCAACGATGATGCCTGGGTGAAGATGGGGGACAAGGACTACAGCCCGCCGGAAATCTCGGCCATGATTCTGCAGAAGCTCAAGACGGACGCCGAAGCCTATCTCGGCGAGAAGGTCAACGAAGCCGTAATCACGGTGCCGGCCTACTTCAACGACAGCCAGCGCCAGGCAACCAAGGACGCCGGCAAGATAGCCGGGCTGGAGGTCTTGAGAATTATCAACGAGCCCACCGCCGCCTCGCTGGCCTACGGGCTGGATAAGAAGGCGGAAGAGACCATCGCCGTCTATGACCTGGGCGGCGGCACCTTTGATATATCCATCCTGGAACTGGGCGAAGGCACCTTCCAGGTCAAGTCAACCAACGGCGATACCCACCTCGGCGGCGACGACTTCGACCAGAGGGTCATGGACTGGTTGTGCGACGAGTTCAAGCGGGAGCAGGGCATCGACCTGAGGCAGGACAAGATGGCGCTGCAGCGACTTAAGGAAGCCGCCGAAAAGGCCAAGTGCGAGCTTTCCACCGTCCAGCAGACCGAGGTAAACCTGCCCTTTATCACCGCCGACGCCAGCGGGCCCAAGCACCTGAGCATCAACCTGACCCGGGCCAAGCTGGAGCAGCTGGTCATGGAGCTGGTGGATAAGACCATCGGGCCCTGTAAGCAGGCGCTTACCGACGCCGGTAAGACCGCCGCCCAGATTGACGAGGTGGTCCTGGTGGGCGGGCAGACCCGGATGCCCCTGGTTCAGGAGAAGGTAAAGCAGTTCTTCGGCAAGGAAGCCCACAAGGGGGTCAACCCCGACGAGGTGGTCGCCGTCGGCGCCGCCATTCAGGCCGGGGTACTCAAGGGTGAGGTCAAGGACGTGCTGCTGCTCGACGTAACGCCGCTTACCCTGGGCATCGAGACCCTGGGCGGAGTGGCCACCCCGCTTATCCCGCGCAACACCACCATCCCCACCTCCAAGAGCCAGATATTCTCCACGGCGGCGGACAATCAGCCCAGCGTCGAGATTCACGTGCTCCAGGGAGAGCGACCCATGGCGGCAGACAACAGAACCCTGGGCCGCTTCATGCTCGACGGCATCCTGCCGGCACCGAGAGGGGTGCCCCAGATTGAGGTCACCTTTGATATCGACGCCAACGGCATCCTCAATGTTAAGGCCCACGATAAGGGCACGGGCCGGGAGCAGAAAATCACCATCACGGCTTCAAGCGGCCTTTCCAAGGATGAGGTGCAGAAGATGCAGCGCGAAGCCGAGGCACACGCCGCCGAGGACACTAAGCGGCGGGAGGAAATTGAGGCCCGTAACATGGGGGACACTTTAGCCTACACCGCGGAGAAGACGCTCCGGGAGCAGAAGGACAAGATACCGGCCGACCTGAACAAGGAGACGGAGGACAAGATAGCCGCCCTGCGCTCGGCGCTGCAGGGTAGCGACACAGAAGCCATCCGCAAGGCAACCCAGGAACTGAACGAGACCATGCAGAAGATAGGCTCGGCCGTCTACCAGCATCAGCAACCACCGCCGGGCGCCGAGCCGCCGCCGTCGGAGGGCGAAGCCCCACCCGGTAAAGAGGGTGGTGACGAAGGCACCGTGGAGGGCGAGTTCCGCGAGGTCTAGGTAAATATAATTCCTTTGCCAGCGGGTAATAAACCGATTTAGAAGCATAGTTCGGTAGCTTCCCCCGGCTCAATCCGGGAAAAAGGGGCTACTAAAAGGGGGAGTTAAAGAGGGGCTCTGCCCCTCTTATACCTAATCCCCCGCTCCTTCGAAGGAGAGGGGGACACGGGGGGTGAGGTAGAAGATAAATGCCAAGTAAGCGGGACTACTATGAAGTCCTCGGTATTTCCCGAGACGCCTCTGGCGAAGAGATAAAGAGGGCCTTCCGCAAGCTGGCCTTCGAGTATCACCCGGACCACAACCGCAACGGAGACGCCGAGGAGAAGTTCAAAGAGGTAAACGAGGCCTACCAGGTGCTCTCCGACCCGGATAAGCGCAGCGCCTACGACCGCTTCGGTCACGGGGGCGCTGATGGGTTCTTCGGGCGCGGCTTCGAGGGCTTTGAATTTGGTGGTTTCGGCGATATCTTCGACGCCTTCTTCGGCGGCGCCACCACTACCGCCCGCCGCGGCCCCCAGCGCGGCGCCGACCTCACCTACCACACCTATATCACCTTTGAGGAAGCCGCCTTCGGCTGCGAGAAGGAAATCCGTATCCTGCGCACCGAAGCCTGCTCCTTATGTAAGGGCACCGGCTCCAAACCGGGCAGACAGGCTACCAGGTGCCCCACCTGTAACGGCGCCGGGCAGGTACGCCGCGTCCAGCAGAGTATCTTCGGCCGTTTCACCAACATCGCCACCTGCCCTCAGTGCCACGGCGAGGGCAGCATCATCACCGACCCCTGTCCCCGCTGCCAGGGCAAGGGTAAGGAAAAGCGCGAGCGGCGCATCTCGGTCAAGATTCCGTCCGGGGTGGCTAACGGCACCCAGGTAAGGTTGAAGGCCGAAGGCGAGATCGGGGAGAGGCGCGGCCCCCCCGGCGACCTCTATGTCTCTTTAGCGGTAAAGCCGCATGAGCTCTTTACCCGGGACGGCGACGATATCATCTACCAGCTACCCTTGAACTTCGCCCAGGCCGCCCTCGGCACTGAGATTGAGGTGCCCACCCTGGACGGCGATACCAAACTCAAGGTGCCCGCCGGCAGCCAGACCGGCGACGAGTTCAAACTCAAGCACAAGGGCATCCCCCACCTCCGTGGCCGGGGGCGGGGCGACCAGCTCGTCAGGCTGCGGGTGGTTACCCCCAAGCACTTAACCAGAGAACAGCGCCGTCTGTTCGAGGGACTGGCCGAGACCATGAAGCCCAACCCGAAACAACCGTGAAACAGGGCGGAAAAACCCGGTGTTTCCCCCCCACCCGCAAGCGGGCCGCCGCCAGCCGCTACCGGGCTCAGTCGTGCTTCCGGTTCCGGGAAAAGTCGGAGAAGGCCCAGTTCTCTCCCGCCAGTTCGTGGCTGGCCTCAGCCGAGGTAATCTCGGCTACCACCTGCCTGGGGTGAGCGCCCTCAAAAAGCACCTGATATATCTTCTCCGTAACCGGCATCCCCAGCCGGTGCTGCCGGGCCAGACTGCAGGCGGCCGCGGTGGTGCTGACCCCCTCAGCGATGCCGGTCATAGAAGCGGTTATCTCGTCCAGCGGGCGCCCCTTGGCCAGCTCCACACCGAGATAGTGATTACGGCTCAGCGGGCTTGAGCAGGTGGCGATGGTGTCCCCCAGTCCGGCCAGGCCGGTAAAGGTGAGCGGGTTGGCCCCCAGAGCCACCCCTAGGGCCGCTATCTCAATCAGGCCGCGAGTGACAAAGGCCGCCTTGGTATTGTCGCCAAAACCGAGTCCGTCAACCATGCCGGCGCCTAGGGCGATGATGTTCTTCAGCGCCCCCGCCAACTCCACCCCGATGACGTCGGTATTGGTGTAGACACAGAAATTGCCCGTGGAGAGTAGCTTCTGGGCCCTTCGGGCGACAGCCTCGCTGGCCGCCGCCACCACAGTCGCCGCCGGCAGGTCGTGCATAATCTCACGGGAGAGATTGGGGCCGGAAAGGACACAGATATTAGACCGGAGTTCAGGGGCTATCTCCTCGGCGATGACCTGGCTCATGCGCTTGTTGCTCTCCAGCTCCAGGCCTTTAGCCGCACTCACCACCAGCATCGAGCCATCGAGATAGTCCTTAGCCAGCCTGATGTTACGGCGCATCGCCTGGGAGGGCACGGCCAGAATCACCGCCTGCGCCGAATCTAAAGCTTCACTCAGGGAGCTGGTAACGAAAAGCTGAGAGGGAAGACTGGCAGCGCCACCCGCCCCACCCCCACCCTCTCTCAGTTCGACAGCCTCGGCCTCGGTTCGAGCCCACAGGGTGACCCCCTGCCCCTTTCTGGCCAGCACCACCCCCAGGGTCTTTCCCCAACTCGTGGTACCTATTACGGCTATCTTGGGCATAGGCTGCAGTACCTTCGTCGCTTCGGGTTGCAGAGTCATTATGAGGCAAGGGGCTAGGTTCTTAGCTTGGCCTTCTCACCCAGCCTGCGCTCCTTACCGGAGAGCAGCCGGCTGATATTATCCCGATGCATGATAATAATGGCTACGGAGCCAATCAAAGCGTAAATCAGATATTCAAG
>CAZXVG010000106.1:0-4812 GCA_964644205.1 uncultured Dehalococcoidales bacterium
TGAAATTAGGAATTGATGGCATAATCTCAGACTATCCGAATCTTGTGTCGAGCTTACTTCATACTCAGACGTAAAGTTGAAAATGTGTAAAAAGAGGCTACTTAACTATATGCTAATCTATTACATCGAGCAGATAAGATTAAATATCCCAACTTCTTCTCGTTATTCTTCTCCGCTTCTTCTGCTTTCTTCTTCGCCTCGGCGAGCAGCTTCTCCAGGTCATCGTGGCTGCTGGCCACTATCAGGATGTCTTCGGGCTTCACCGTCTCATTCTGACGCGGGCTGACGATGACCTCCTTACCGCGCACGATGAGAAAGACGGCTAGCTCCCATTTGCCCTTAGTGACAAAGCCGAGCTCATTTAGTTTCTTGTCTACAAAGTAGGGCGGCGCCACCAGCTTACTGACCCCGTATCCGGGGCTAAGCGACATATAGTCTGAGACATCAAGCAGGGTCACTCCCTGAGCCACCCTGACTCCCATTTCGCACTCGGGGTAGACGACCCGGTCGGCGCCGATTTTCTCCAGGATGCTCCCGTGCAGCTCGCTATCCGCCTTGGCAATGACATAGGGGACGCCCAGTTTCTTGAGCAGAATGGTGATTAGCACGCTGCTATCAACCCTCGCCCCGATACCCACGATGGCGATATCGAAGCTGCCGACTCCCAGCTCTTTAAGCAGTGCCTCGTTGGTGGCATCAACCTGAACGGCGTGGGTCACCTGCGGGGCCACGTTCTGGACTTCCTTCTCGTTCCTGTCCAGGGCCAGGACGTCATGCCCCAGGCAGGACAGGGTGGTTGCCAGGCTGGTGCCAAATCGCCCCAGACCGATGACCACAATCTGTTTTTTCATGTCTCCCTCCTATCCAATCCTTACCGTTTCTTCCGGATAGCGATATTGACTCGGGCGCTGGCGCTGCATTAGGGCCAGTGTCAGGGCCAAGGGGCCCAGGCGCCCGACGAACATGGTAATGGTAATGATTATCCGCCCCGCCAGCGATAGGGTCGGGGTTATCCCGGTGGACAGACCGACGGTACCGAAGGCCGAGACCGTCTCGAAGAGGAGGTTGATAAAGCTGGCGTCCTCGTGCAGCGACAGCAGGAAGGCGACCAGGGCCACCAGCCCCAGGGAGAGGATGACCACCGCGATGGCCCGGTACAGCTGCTGGCTGCTGAACTCTCTGCCGAACGCCCCGGCCTGCTCCCGGCCCCTGATGGTGCTCCATATGGTCGCCGCCAGCATACCGAAGGTATTGACCTTGATGCCGCCTGCCGTCGAGCCCGCCGCCCCACCGACGAACATGAGAAACATGGTGAAAAAGAGTGCGTACTGGGCCAGGGTGCCCATATTAACCAGGGTGAAGCCGGCGGTGCGGGCGGTTACCGACTGGAAAAAGGCGATAAGCCCCTTCTGCGCTAGGGAGACATCGCCGAAGGCCGCCGGCTCGATGAACTCCGTGAGGAGCATGACGAATACCCCGGCCGCCAAGAGCGACCCGGTGGTAATCAGCACCAGCTTGGTATCGAGTGACAGTCTGCCCGGCCCCCGGCTCTTAAAGACGTCCAGGATTACCATAAAGCTGATACCGCCGAGGAAGATGAGCGCCGCCGTAGCCAGTACCACCAGGGGGTCGCCGCGGTAGTTCGTCAGGCTCTGAAAGTTGCCGAAGATGTCGAAGCCGGCGTTGTTGAAGGCCGAGATAGAGTGAAACGCCGATTTCCAGACGGCTAGTTTTAGGGGGTTTCCCGCCGAGAAGCGGATGAAGAACACGGCGGCCCCGATGCCTTCGGCGAGCAGGGTGAAGATGGCCATTCTCCTCACGATTTTGACCAGCCCCCCGAGCCGCGACAGCCCCATTGACTCCCCGATGAGCAGCCTCTCCCGAAGCCCGATTCTGCGCCCGAAAGCCAGCATGAGAAGCGTGGCGCTGGTCATGAAGCCGAAGCCACCTATCTGGATGAGGGCCAGAATCACCCCCTGACCGAAGGAGCTCCAGTAGGTTCCGGTATCGACCACCACCAGGCCGGTAACGCACACCGCCGAGGTGGAGGTGAAAAAGGCGTTGACCGCCGGGGTGACCTGACCCGCAGCACTGGATACGGGCAGCATGAGCAGAATACCGCCGATTACTATCAGGCCCGCAAAGCCGAGAATCAGGGTGCGGGACAGGGAGCTCCCTGTCCGCTGCCTGGGGAGAATCGGGATGCGGGCTCGCCAGGAACGCCCCCGGGGGATGTGGAATGCGTCCCCGCCTCGGCTTATGCTGCTATCGCGCTTTTCGTCCATCGCCTGAACAATAAGTACCCTTGAAAACCCGGAGCTTACCCTTAGATACTAAGGGTTTCTTTAACTTGCTATTATAGTGCCCCTGCGTTCCTATGTAAATCGCTCGCCGGAGACGGCAAAGTATAAAGGGGCCGAAGCCCCTTCACAAGATTTCACGGTATGAAATTATGAATCGGGGTGCGGCGCTATCCCCTCAAAGATTTGTCTATGTCCAATGCCGCCCGCTTACCGGCGCCCATGGCGCTGATGACGGTAGCGGCCCCGGTGACGATATCACCCCCCGCCCAGACGGCGGGCTTTACCGTCTTTCCGGTAACCTCGTCGGCGATAATGGTGCCCCAGCGGCTGGTCTCCAGGCCCTCGGTGGTTGCCGGGATGATGGGGTTGGGGCGGGTGCCCAGGGCGGCTATGGCGACATCGACCTTGAGAATGAACTCCGAGCCGGGGATGGCAATGGGGCGGCGCCGACCGCTGGCGTCCGGCTCGCCCAGCTCCATCTGGTAGCACTCCATACCGGCCACCCAGTTCTGGTCGCTACCGATGAACTGCTTGGGGTTGGTGAGCAGGCGGAACTGAATCCCCTCCTCTTTGGCGTTCTCCACCTCCTCACGCCGGGCGGGCATCTCCACCTCGGAGCGCCGGTAGACGATGTAGACCTCCTCGGCGCCCAGCCGGAGGGCGCACCGGGCGGCGTCCATGGCCACGTTGCCGCCGCCGACCACGCCCACCCGCTGACCCACCTTGACCGGGGTATCGTACTGGGGAAATTGGTAGGCCTTCATCAGGTTGACCCGGGTCAGAAACTCGTTCGCCGAGTAGACACCGTTCAGGTTCTCCCCGGGGATATTGAGAAACATGGGCGCCCCGGCCCCCGGCCCCAGGAAAATGGCCCGGTAGCCGTTACCGAGTAGCTCATCAACGCTCATGGTCTTACCCACCACCACGTCGAGCATGATAGCCACCCCCAAAGAGGCCACGTAGTCGACCTCGGCCTTAACGATAGCCTTGGGCAAACGGAACTCGGGAATGCCGTACATTAACACCCCACCGGCCACGTGTAGCGCCTCAAAGAGGGTAACGCTGTGACCCATCTTGGCCAGGTCGGCGGCGGCCGTCAGCCCCGCCGGCCCCGAGCCGACCACGGCCACCTTATGACCGGTCGGCTTGGGAGGGGCTACCTTCGAACCGGCCGGGCCCATATTGGCCCGCTCCCAGTCGGCCACGTATCGCTCCAGACGCCCGATGGCAATCGGGGCCCCTTTCTTATCCAGGGCACACTTTACCTCGCACTGGGTCTCCTGGGGGCAGACCCGCCCGCAGATGCCGGGCAGGCTGTTCTTGCTCTTCAGTATCCTCACCGCCTCCGGCATATCATCGTCGCGGATGGCTCGGATAAAATCCGGGATGTCGATGTCCACGGGGCAGCCCTCGACGCAGGAGCGCTTGGGGCACTGGATACAGCGGCTGGCCTCGGCTTTGGCCTGCTCGGCGCTGTAGCCCAGGGCGACCTCGTTAAAGTTTTTCACCCTCAATTTCGGGTCCTGCCGGGGCATGGGTTCCCGGTTCAGGTTAATCTTGGCCATAAGCACTCACTCCAGAATCTATCAAGGGCCGCTCTTACCCCGGCTCTGGTACTGCTCAAAGGAGAGCTTCTCTTCATCGAGGTAGGTGCGCTGGCGGGCAAGCAGCAGGTCCCAGTCCACCTCATGCCCGTCGAAGTCGGGGCCGTCAACGCAGACGAACCTGGTGGCGCCGCCGACGGATACCCGACAGCAGCCGCACATTCCGGTGCCGTCAACCATTATCGGGTTCAGGCTGACGATGGTCTTCACCCCGAAGGGCTCGGTGGTCTTGGCGCTGAACTTCATCATGATACTGGGGCCGATGGCAATCACCCGGTCGACCCCGCCGGCTTCCAGCAGCTCCTTGAGCGGCTCGGTCACCAGCCCCTTACGGCCGTAGGAGCCGTCGTCGGTGGTCACGATTAGCTGGTTGCTGACGCTACGCAGCCTGTCTTCCCAGAAGATGAGGTCTTTGCTGCGCGCCCCCATAATAGAGATAACCCGGTTCCCCTTTTCCCTGAGGGCCCGGGCAATAGGGTAGATGGTGGCCACGGCAAAGCCGCCGGCGACGCAGACCACGGTGCCGAAATTATCGATGTGGGTCGGTTTCCCCAGCGGCCCGATGAAGTTGGCGATGCCGTCGCCCTTTTTAAGCTCGGCCAGCCGGTGGGTGGTGGTGCCCACCTCCATGAAAACGACGGTGACGCTGCCTTCTTTCCGGTCCCAGTCGGCGATGGTAAGCGGGATGCGCTCGCCCTTTTCGTCAATCCTGATGATAACGAACTGTCCCGCCCGGGCTTTCCCGGCTACATTAGGTGCCGCAATCTTGAAAAGGTGGACCTTGACTACCAAGTCCTCTTTTAGTAATATCTGATACATCCGGTCTGTTCCCCCTGTGGGTCTACGCTTCGGTCGAGAGCAAACAGGAGCACGAAATTAAACAGAGAATAACCCTAATACCAAGG
>CAZXVG010000107.1:0-4809 GCA_964644205.1 uncultured Dehalococcoidales bacterium
ACCTCGGAGGCGTTCTGCATTATCATTGAGGTCGCCAGGCGCATGCCGACGATGGCATTGGCCCCCTGGCTCTTGGCGTCCTCTACCATGCGCTGGATGGCTTCTTCCCGGGCGCTGGACATCATCTCGGTGTAGTCGGTTATCTCGCCGCCGACGATGCCCTTCAGGCCCGCCCTGATGTCCTTGCCTATGTGCCGGGACTGGATGGTGTTACCCCTGACCAGACCGATGGTCCGGGCAATCGTTTTTCCCTCCACCCGGTCTGAAGTGGTGATAATCATTCCTTTACCTCCTCGGTTTTCTCGGTTTTGGCTCTGGCCCTTCTGGCCTTGATAGCCCGTATCACCAGCCACAATACCCCGCCCCCGATAATGCCCACGCCTATCCTGAGCCCGATATGGACATCGGGGTTAGCGAAGAAGTCCCTCATCCCGAAGCCCATGAGGCACAGGATGATAATACCGACGATGATAATGACTGTTTGCATGTGTAATCCTTAAGAGTTAGTGCTTGCGTCTCCAGGCCGTGCCCTGCGGGGTGTCCTCCAGGATGATGCCCATTTTGTCCAGCCGGCCCCTTATTTCGTCTGCCTCCGCCCACTTCCTGGCTTTCCTCATCTCCTCGCGCTGTCTAATCAGATTGATAACCTCCTCTTCGGAGCCTGTCTCTGCCGAGGGTGTGCCGGTGGGCTCTTTCACTAGCTGTCGGCTCGGTTCCAGGATGAGACCCAGGACGCCGGACAGGTTCTTTAACATCTTCCTGGCGTCTTCAGAATCGCAGCCGGCTTCGCTGGCTCGGTTAATCTCCTTAGACAGGTCGAAGAGCACGGCTATCGCCTGCGGGGTGTTAAAGTCATCGTCCATGGCCTCGACGAACTTATCTTTGTAAACGCTTATGTCTATGTCAGCCTTCTTCTTGCCCTTGCCGGCCGGGTTATTAGCCGCCTGCTCCAGGCGGTCGGCCCCCCTTTTAGCCGCCTCTATGGCCGCCTCGGAGTAGGTGAGCGGGCTGCGGTAGTGGGAGCTTAAGACGAAGATGCGTAGAGCGTCGGCGCTGTATTTCTCCAGGGCTTCTTTGATGGTTATCAGGTTACCCAGGCTCTTACTCATCTTCTCCTCGCCGAACTGTACCATGCCGTTATGCAGCCAGTATTTAACGAACGGCTCGACCCCGGTGAAGCACTCCGACTGGGCAATCTCGTTCTCGTGGTGGGGGAAGACTAAATCCTGGCCGCCGCCGTGGATATCCAGGCTCTCCCCCAGGTATTTTAGGGACATGGCGCTGCACTCGATGTGCCAGCCGGGTCGCCCCTGACCCCAGGGGCTCTCCCAGTACGGCTCCCCGGGTTTGGCGGCCTTCCACAGGGCAAAGTCCATGGGGTGCTCCTTTTCCCTGCCCATCTCGATGCTGCAGCTACTCATCATCGACTCCAGGTTGCGCCGGGAGAGCTTCCCGTAACCGGGGAAGCTCTTCACCCGGAAGTAGACGCTGCCCCCGGCCGGGTAGGCGTGCCCTTTGTCGATTAGGCCCTGAATCACCTCGGTAATCTTGGCTATCTCCCCGGTAGCCCGGGGATAGATGTCGGCCCGCTCGATATTCAGAGCGTCCATGTCCTTAAAGAAGCTGTCGGTGTATTTCTGGGCCAGCTCGGCGGCCGGGACCCCACGCTTACTTGCCCGCTCGATAATCTTATCGTCGATGTCGGTGACGTTCTGCACGTAGCGGACCTGATAGCCACGGAATCTGAGATAGCGCCGGATAACGTCAAAGATAATATAGCTCATGGCGTGACCCAGGTGGCACTCGTCGTAGGGGGTGACCCCGCAGACGTACATCTTAACCTCGCTAGCCTGAGGTTGGAACGTTTCCTTCTTAACGGAAAGAGTGTTAAATACCTTCACCTTGGCTCCCTTCAATCTTACTCAGGCGCTGCTCCAGTTCCGCCGTCCTTTGCTCCAGGTTTTCCAGCCGTTCTCCCACCGGGTCGGGCAGCTTCTCCACGGTGTCGGTGTCCGGGTTTCTCACCGCGACCACCCGTCCCGGCACCCCGACCACGGTGGCGTTGGGCGGCACCGAGTTTAAGACCACCGAGCCGGCGCCTACCTTGGAGTTTTCCCCGATGGTGATATCGCCGATAAGCTGGGCGCCGACGCCGACCAGGACGTTGTCCTTCAGGGTGGGGTGGCGCTTTACCCGCTGGGTACTGGTGCCACCCAGGGTTACCCCCTGGTGCAGGGTGACGTTATTGCCAATCTCACTTGTCTCACCGATGACCACCCCCATGCCGTGGTCGATAAAGAGGCCCTCGCCAATCTTGGCCCCGGGGTGAATCTCGATGCCGGTCAGAAAGCGGCTGACATTAGCTACCAGCCGCGCCGGCCCCCGGAGCCCCTTTCGGTACAGGGTGTGGGCTACCCGGTGGTACTGGCGGGCGTGAAAACCGGGATAGGTAAAGAAAACCAGCGCCCCGCTGGTGGCGGCCGGGTCTCGCTCCCTGGCGGCCCTGATATCTCGTTTTACACTGGCCATAAGCGACATTAAACTACATCTCCTTTCCTAGACTCTGTGCCTAGCTGCCCCGAACCTGCCGGGGCTGTTGACAGATGCAGTTAGGCGCCTCCGGGAAGAAACTGGTTATGGTGCTTATCGCTTGCCTGTTCATTATCCTTAATGCCTTCGGGCACTTTCAATCAGGGCGACCGCCTGGGCGGCTATCCCCTGCCCTTCGCCGATAGAACCCAGCCGGGCCGAGGTGCTTGCCTTGAGGCTTACCCGGCCCGCCTCGATACCCAGGGTCTGGCTGATTTTGTCGCGCATCCTTCGGCGGAAGCCGTCCAGCCGCGGCTCTTCGGCAATCACCGTGGCGTCGATGTTGGCTACCCGCCAGCCCTTCTCTTTGAGCATGTCGCGCACCCTCTCGAGCAGAACCAGGCTGGAGATGCCCCGGTATTCCTCGGCGCCGGGCGGGAAGTGGCCGCCGATGTCGCCCAGGGCGGCTGCCCCGAGCAGGGCGTCGATAATGGCGTGGCTTAAGACGTCGGCGTCGCTCCAGCCGTCGAGCCCTTTACTGAAGGGTATCTCCACGCCGCCGAGTACCAGCCGTCTCCCCTCGGTCAGAGGGTGGACGTCGTAGCCGATGCCGATGCGCAGTCTATCTTCCATGCTCTTTTAACAAAACCTCAGCCAGCGCTAGGTCGCTGGGCGTGGTTATCTTTATATTATCATAAGCGCCCATGTAAAGCTTGACCCGGTGGCCTGACTGCTCCACCGCGGCCGCATCGTCGGTGACCTCACCGTCCCCCCTGTCGCGGTAGGCGTTTGTTATGGTGGCCAGGCGGAATACCTGCGGCGTCTGCACCGCCCAGAGCCCTCGCCGCGGCGGCGTCTCCCGGACGAGCATGTCGTCGCCCGCTATCTTGATGGTGTCCGTGACCGGCACCGCCGCCGCCGCCGCCCCCGTCGCCTGGGCAGCACTCAGCCCGCGGCTGATTAGCTCCTCACTTACCAGCGGTCTGGCTCCGTCGTGGACTACCACCCACTCACAGTCGGTGAGCCGGGAAATCCCGGCGACTACCGAGTCCTGACGCCGCCGGCCGCCGGGGCAGATATCGCTTACCTTAGACCAGCCGCGTGCCGCCTTAAGCCGCCGCCCCCACTCCAGGTTGGCTTCGCTCAAGACGAGAACAATCCGGCTGATGAGCTTACAGTTGTCAAAGGTGCTCACCACCCGGGCTATCACCGGCTCTCCGCCCAGTAATGCCATGAGCTTGTCTGGCCCGCCCATGCGCTCCCCCGAGCCGGCGGCCGCGATGACGGCGCCCACCTTCTGCTGGCTGTGCATTCTTAAAGCTACTCCCTATCTGATTATAAGGCAAAGACCGGCCTCATATCTACTGTTACCCGGTGCGCCCGACGGGCCGCGTTGCAGGTAAACCGTTAAGTGCTGTGCTATAATATAGGTTAGCCATGACGATGGAGGTCTACGTTTATGAAGGTATGTAAATATATCGAGGTTGAGCCTGTGAAGGAGGCCCCCGGGGTTTCCCGGTTCGATGTTATCACCGATGAAGACGGGGCGCCCAACTTCTGTATGCAGGTCTTCGAGGTTCAGCCGGGCAGCTCAACCCCGTCCCATGCCCACCCCTGGGAGCACGAGATATTCGTGGTCTCCGGCCGGGGGGTTCTGGTGGGCGAGATGGGGGGCACCGAGGTTGACAAGGGCAGCGTCGTCTTTATCGCGCCTAACGAGAACCACTGCCTGGTGAACAAGGGTAACGACCCGCTGCGCTTCGTGTGCATCATCCCCATGATGATGGAGGAGTAGACCCAGCTTTACATAACGCCCTTCCATTATGCGGGTAAGGAATCATCGTTTCAGCCGTTACCGGGCTGGTTAGCTACCCTTGACCAGCCCCAGCCCGATGGCTTCCTTCAGGGTGCCGGCCGGGACAAGCTCGATGTCCTTACGGCTGGCCTTAGCCCCCGCCCGGGGCACCAGGCAGCGCTTGAAGCCCAGACGGGCCGCCTCGCTTACCCGTCTTTCCAGTTGGGGGACGCTTCTCAGCTCCCCGCTCAAGCCCACCTCGCCCACGGCGACCAGCCCCGGGTCGGTGCCGATGTCCCGGTAGCTGGAGGCGATAGCCAGCGCCATGCCCAAATCGGCGGCGGGCTCGCCAATCTTGAGTCCGCCGGTAACGTTGGTGATGATGTCCTGATTACCCAGCTTGAGACCGGCCCGCCGGCTGAGCACGGCGGTGATGAGCAGGAGCCGGCCGAAGTCAACGCCGTTGGCGGTGCGCCGGGGCAGGC
>CAZXVG010000108.1:0-1550 GCA_964644205.1 uncultured Dehalococcoidales bacterium
GGGTATCGGGGTATCGGCGATAACCGGGAAGCCGTAGTTGATGGCCCCGGCGGCATTGGCATACCACTCGTCGGTAACAAAGCCCAGAGGCAGGGCGAAGGCAAAGACGCGGTCTTTATTGTAGATTAAGACCCTGCGGAAATCGCCGGGCTCAACGCCGCCGAAGGAAAGGGCCGCCCGGGTGGCAAAGCCGGCGGCAAACACCGTAGCCGAAACATCTGGGCCGAAGGGAACCAGACGGGTCGGCCAGCCAATCTGCACGTCAGCCGCGATAAGCTGCTCGGCGAAGCTGGTGCCGTTATAGCCGGCGGACATAAAGACATACAGGTTCTTCTGCTGGAGCTCCCGGGCAATGCTGACGGCTATCTCCTTACTCGGGGCCGCCCCCAGAACGGCCGCAAAGCCCGGGGCAGTGCCGTCAACGAACTCGATGCCGCGCTTTCTCAGAATGACGTCGTCGGCGGCGCCCAACCAGATGTTACCATCGCTAGGCTCCTCCTGCTTGGTGTAAAAGTCCGGCTCCTCGAGATACCTTATGGCCTCGGTTACCTCCTCGGCAAAGAGGGTAGCCATGCCGGCATCAAGGGCCGGCCCCAGATAGGGCAGGGGGCACTTCTCCCTCACCGGAGGGGGAAGAATAAGCCGGCACTTCTTCAAAACCTGCTCCATATCGCCCAGCTTCTCCACCTTGATGCCCAGTATGCCGTAAATCACCGGCAGGTAATAGGCGGTGTTGGGAAAGCCCACCGGCTCAGCCGCTCCCCATTTGTCCATAGCCTGCTGCCACTTTTCCTCAGCCCGCCCCACAATCTTGTGCGCCCCTCTAATCACTGCTGAAGCAATTATCTTAGACATCTCTCAGTCCTCCAGTCTTCGCTTCTGTCCCTAAACCGCCTCCAGCTCCCGTCTCATCTCCATGTCGTAGAGAACCCGCTCTCTGGCCTTATCAATACCCAGGGCCTTACGTTTCTGGTCGATATGGCTAATCATAAGATGAGCCGCCTTAATCGGGTCGGGCTCAAAGGCCCACATCCCGCCGTAGGCAGCCTCGGAGTCAGTAAAGAGGTGCCTGGTTACCTCGTCGCTGCCCAGGGTGGGCCAGGTAACCCCGAACACGGTGAACACCCCGGAAGCCACGAAATACTGACCGATGGAGATGGCCTTTTCGCTCATCCACTCCGGGGCCGCCCCGGCTACCGGCAGGTCGCTGATGTCGTCACCCAGGCCGCCGTCCTTGACCATAGCCGTAGCCGCCATCAGGATACGGCTGTTATCAACACAGGAACCCAGGTGAAGCACCGGCGGGATACCCACCGTCTCGCACACCGAGGCCAGCCCCTCGCCGGCGTATTTGGCCGCCGCCTCCGGGGTCATCAGGCCGAGCTTGGCCGCCGCCATGGCGCTGCAGCCGGTCTGAATTACCAGTACATCGTTCTTGATTAGCTCCTTGACCATGCTGGTGTGGTCGCTGTCATGGGTGGTGCGCGGGTTGTTGCAGCCGACCACCCCGGCCACCCCCCTGATGCGCCCGTTGATGATGTTATCGTTTA
>CAZXVG010000108.1:1650-4785 GCA_964644205.1 uncultured Dehalococcoidales bacterium
CAGCCGACCACCCCGGCCACCCCCCTGATGCGCCCGTTGATGATGTTATCGTTTAGGGGGCGGTAGGAAGCCCTGAAGAGGCCGCCCAGCAGGTAATTAATGGTCTCATGACTGAAGCCGACCACCATGTCGGTCTGCTGCTTGGGTATATCAACGTTACTGCCCCGGTTGGGGAAGTTCTCTATCGCCGTCCTGACGATAGCCCGGGCCCCCTCCAGGGCGTTGTGTTCGTCAAACTCGATGTGCATGGCGCCGGGTATCCTAGCCTTGGGCGAGGTGGTGATAATCTTGGTGTGGTAACACTGAGCGATATCCGGCAGCGACTGCATGATACACTGAATATCCACCACCATAGCGTCCACCGCCCCGGTAACCAGCGCCAGCTCCTGCTGCAGGAAGTTGCCGGCCAGGGGCACACCGTGGCGCATCAGGATTTCGTTGGCCGTGCAGCAGATGCCGCTCAGGTTTATCCCCCTGGCCCCCTTGGCCTTAGCCAGCTCTATCATCTCCGGCTCCTGAGCCACGGCGACGATGACCTCGGAGAGCAGCGGTTCGTGGCCGTGGATGACCAGGTTTACCTCGTCCTTCTTGAGCACGCCCAGGTTTACCTTACCCAGCACCGGGGCCGGGGTGCCGAAGAGGATGTCCTGGAGCTCGGTGGCAATCATGCTGCCCCCCCAGCCGTCGCCGATGGCCGCCCTCACCCCCTGCTTAAGCAGGCTGCGGTAGTCCTGGTCAACCCCGATGTGGGTGCGGTGCATTATCTCCACGATTTCCCGGTCGATGCCGCGCGGGGCCACCCCCTCCCGCCGCCACAGCTCCTGGCGCTTCAGCGGCGCCCGGCTCAGGAAGCGAACCTCACCCTCCTGCTTGCCGAACTCGGCCAGGGCTATCTCGCCGATATCGACGGCTATCTCCTGGTTACTGCGTTCGCCAATCTCCACACCCCACTCCAGGGCCAGCTGCAGTAGCTTCTGCTCGTCCCTGATGGTATAGCCCGGCGCCTTGCCCTTGGCCGTCGCCAGGAAGAGCTCAGCCACCCCCCGACCGTGGTCGGAGTGGGCCGCCGCCCCACCCGCCACCATGCGGATGAAGTTACGGGCGGCGATGGTCTCCGCCGTGGCCCCGCAGATGCCGCGCGCCGCCTCCGCCTCACCCCTTACCCCGACCACGCGGCAGGGGCCCATGCCACAGTTCTTACAGCAGCTACCGGCCGCCCCGATGGCACACTGTGACATCTCGCTGGCCCTGTCGAAGGCGGTGGTAACACCGTCCCGAGCCGCCTTCTCCATCATCTCAAGGCTGGCTTTATCAACACTCTTTTTAATCTTCCGTTCCGCCATCTTCCTTACCTCCTTACCGAGTCTTATCTATCTCACGAGGCGGCCAGTCCCGCTATCATCTCCCGAACCAGCTTTATCGCCTCGGGGTGTCTCATAATCATAACGTCGCCGCCGGCAAGCAGCAGTATCACGGCCGACATTGCCTCCGAGAGGATGCCCCTTTTTTCGGCGTCGCCGAGGGCGGGCGCCTCCTCGGTGGGGATGTGGACCTCCTTGGTCTTCCACACCTCCTTGGCGATGTTGCAGACAATGGGGAACTGGAGCTTGTCGTCCTGCTGAGTAAGCCCCGCCATGCGCATCCTCTCCATCACCGAGTAGCAGTACTCAATCCCGTAGCCGATGCCGCTCACGGTGGGGTCGATTACCAGCAGCTCATCGGGAACGCCGAGGTTACCGAGCAGGATATTGAGCTGCTTACCCAGGTTGATGTCTATCGGCGACGAGGCGGCCACGGTATGCTGATAGGCAATGGCCGAGGCCCCAATCTTCTTATGGTCGCCCTCTTCAACCGGCCCGATTACCAGCCGCCTACCCTGACACTGCTCGGCGACCAGCCGGAGCACCTCGCTGTCCTTATCGTGATTGGCCGTCCCCCAGACAATCAGGGGAACGTCGATGGCGTCGGCCACCTTCTTAACCACCTGGGCCGCTTCCTCAGCCCCACGGTCAAGGCCGTTGGGGTCGGTGCTTACCAACTGGAGGCATATCATCTCCGCCCCGTAGTCCTCGATGCACTTCTTGGCCCAGGCTACCGGGTCGTCGGTCACCCCGGCGAAGGGCTCAAGGGCCGCCGGCGCCCACTCCTCCGGGGGACAGTCATAGACCTCCATGGCGATTCTGGGAAGGTGAGGCATCTCACCCTCGAACAGGTAGAAGGGATAGCAGCTCTCGCCGCCAACGGTGACCGCCTTGTCCCCCTTACCCAGTGCTATCGCCCTGATTTTACCGCTGTACTTCGTCTTCGGAATCTCAAATGCCATGTGACACCACCTTATCTAAGCCGGATTCTTTCGCTTCTCGCTGCCGTACCAGTCCTTACCGTACCAGTATCGCTCTCCGCTCCGGAGATACCTGAGCTTCTCATCGCGGCTGGCAAGCTTCTGCCGCCACCTGCCGAACTCCTCACCCTCCGGCTTACCCGCTTCGTAGGTAGCCCCCAGAACCTCGACCTTCTCCCGGTTGGGAGCGCTCTTCTCCTCAACCTCGTTTTCCATAGAATTACCCCCTTTTCTATACCAGACCGGCCGCCAGCTTGGCTGCCTTCACGGTATTCAGCATGAGCATGGTTATCGTCATCGGCCCCACCCCACCGGGCACCGGGGTGATGGCGCTTGCCTTCTCCTTAACGGCCTCAAAGTCAACGTCGCCGGCCAGAATCGCCTTGCCCTCGGCGGTCTTCCCGATGCGGTTAACGCCGACATCAATAACCACCACGCCCTCCCTGACCATGTCGGCGGTAATGGCTTTAGGGCGGCCGGCCGCCACTATAATTATATCAGCCCGCTTGGTATGGTCCGAAATATTCCGGGTCCGGGTGTGGCACACCGTCACCGTGGCGTTAGCCCCCTCCTTCTTCTGGAGAAGGATATTGGCTATCGGCTTACCGACGATGTTGCTCCTGCCGACCACGACCACCTCCGCCCCCTCGATTTCGACCCCGCTCCTCACCAGAAGCTGCTGTATGCCGTGCGGGGTGCAGGGGAGGTAGTCCGGCTCCCCGATCATCAGCTTGCCCAGGTTCACCGGATGAAAGCCGTCAACGTCCTTTTTGGGGTCGATGGCATAGAGCACC
>CAZXVG010000109.1:0-4675 GCA_964644205.1 uncultured Dehalococcoidales bacterium
ATAGACCTCTGGTATATCTCTTTATACTGGGCCAGGCTCTTGATGTATGCCTGCTTGCTGAGTTCCTTCGGCGGCTCGAAGACCCTTTTCTCCGCCATCATAGATGTGATTGTTTTTTCCGAGACCAAGCTAATTCACTCCTTTCTAAAAATACACTGAAGGTTTGGCTCCCTCAGACTGCTGAGCTATTTTCCGGCTGCTTTCCGAGCCGTTGTCGCCGGCCACACCACAGACAGCTCGCCCGGCGAGCCGCTTGCCTGCCGGTTCGTTGTCCCGGGGAGAAAATAGTGGCTGGTTTCAGTCCTGTGCCGTGACCCCCAGGCACTGTAGAAAAGCGGCCTGCAGTCTCTCGGCGACCACTCTGGACACGCCCTGGTAAATGGGGCAGCCTACCCGACAGTTGGTCGCGCACAGATTAACAATTTCCTCTCCGTGAAAGGTGAGAACCTTTGTCTTCTCGATTGCTTTGGCGGTTGTGGTGGCCATGTGAGGGGGAACTACCGCCGACCAGCCGATGGTCTCGAAGTTGGTGGCCGCCGTAAGTTGCCGCTGGGAGAGCGGGCCCAGCTCCAGTACCAGGGCTACCAGACCCTCCTCGATGACGCGTATCTTGTCCAGTATGGTGTGCTGGCGGTGGATGATGGCCCCCGGCTCAAACACCTCTTCGGTGCACATTCCGGCCACCACTCTAAGCTGCTCATCGGTTAGCTCGCGAAACAGGTCGGACCTTTTGAGAATCTCCATTTTCTCCATCCGCGCCCTCCTTTCGGACATACCCCGAATGGTGCTCCAAGTTTAAAATTATACACTACTGCCGAGCACCTTGGCAAACTTGGCCTGCCCTCAGGTTGGGAGTGGATGCCGGTTTCAGCCGGCTTTCAAGGTAAGTCCAGGTGTTTCGTGACCCGGGACTTTTTGATGTTGCTTGCCTTATCACCCCCCTCTTTTCTCTGCATCTATTTAAGCGCATGACGCCCTGGCTGCCATCCGCCTTAGTGCTTATTTTTCCGTGCCTCTCGGCCTTTCTCCGGCTAGGCATTTTCGCCTAGGCATTTCGACCTAAACTGGCTCCGCCGCCCGGCGGGGGCAGTTGAAGGTGTTAGCGAAACAGCTTATACTGTATGAGAGGGTATCGTGCCGTGAAGACTATCAGGGTTCTCTTGGCTGAAGACCATGTCGTGGTGCGCCAGGGTACGCGGCAGCTCCTGGAACGCGAACCGGACTTCAAGATTGTGGGCGAGGCTGGCGACGGGGAGGAGGCGGTCAGGCTGGCCAAGGAGCTAAAGCCCGATGTCATCGTTATGGATGTGGCCATGCCCAAGCTCAGCGGCATCGAGGCCACCAAGCAGATTAAGGCCGTCCTGCCGGCAGTAAGCGTCCTTGTCCTCACCGGCTATGATTATGACGAATACATCTTCAGCATGCTGGAGGCGGGGGCGGCCGGTTACCTCCTGAAGAACGTCAGCGGCGACGAGTTAATCGGCGCCGTCCGGGCCGTCTATGCCGGGGAGCCGATGATTCACCCCGACGTGCTGCGTAAGCTGATGACGCGCTTCAAGGCGCCGCCGGCGGCTCCGGCGCCGGTCCACACCGTCTCACCCTTGAGCGAGCGAGAGATGGAGGTGCTCAAGATAGCGGCTCAGGGGATGAGCAATCGGGATATTGCCGGCGAGCTCTTCATCAGCGAGCGCACCGTCCAGGCCCACATGAGGAGTATCTTTAATAAGCTGGGGGTAGGTTCTCGTTCCGAGGCGATACTATACGGGCTCAAGAAGGGCTGGTTCAGTATTGATGAGCTCCCGTAGTAAGCCAGCGTTTTAGGGCTGGATAAATGAGACTTGTAAGAAACCGCTTATTCTGGGTGGTGGTTCTTTTTTTTGCCCTGGCGTGTGTCCTGCAGTACTCTGAGGTAATCGGTATCCCGGGCACCGTCTACCCCAGCTTTCATTTCGGCTTTACCCGGCACAGTCTGGACCGTGCCCTGTTTCTGGTGCCGATTATCTACGCCACCGTTCTCTTCAGGCGCAAGGGGGCCCTGATAACCTCCGGGGCTGCCCTGGCCGCTATGCTGCCCCGGGCTGTTCTTATCTCGCCGGTGCCGCAGGACGCCATTCTGGAAAGCCTGGTTATCTTCGCCATCGGCTTGGTCGTTTCCTGGGGGATCTGGTCGCGGGCCGAGCAGCGCAGTAAGACCGAAGCGGCCCTGGCCGAGCTACGCTCCTCACACGAGATACTGCAGCACTACGTTCAGGTGGTGCAGAAGAACGAGAGGCGCCAGACGATACTCAACACCATTGCCGCCCTGCTGGGCGAGTCCCTGGAGCTTGGCCGGACGCTGAAGAAGGCGGTGCACATGGTCGCCGAGCTCATGGAGGTAGAGGTGGCCCTCATCTTTTCCCTCGATGAAGGAGAGCCGGTGCTCAAGCTGGTGGCTTACGAAGGGGTTACCGATGAGTTTGCGCAGGTGGTGGACAGGGTAAAGGTCGGGGACGGTGTCTACGGAGAGGTTGCCCGGACGTGCCAGCCCCTGGTTACCGGGGCGGAGCCCGACGACCCCCGGTTCACCCTGCCCCAGGTGGTCAAAATGAGAATCCAGACCCAGCTTATCGTGCCCATGGTCTTCCGGGGTCGGCTCCGGGGGGTGCTCGGTGTCGCCATGCGTCGTCCCCGGCAGTTTCCGGTTGAGGATATGGAGCTTCTCACCGCGGTCGGCAGCCAGATAGCCATCGCCATTGAGAACGCCCGCCTTTACGAGAAGCAGCGCCAGGTGGTGCAGAGGCTGGCTGCCTCCGAGCGCAACTGCCGTCAGATGTTCGAGCAGGCCAGCGACGCCATCTGGGTTAATGACCTGGAGGGCAACATTACCCAGGCTAACCAGGCGGCGGGGAGGCTGGTGGGCTACCGCATCGAGGAACTGAAGACGATGAACGTGAAGCGCTTCCTGCCCGAGGCGACCATGGCGGCGGCCAGTCAGGTCTGGCGGCGGCTGCTTAATCAGGAGCCGGTGGAGCAGCCCTACGAGCAGCGCCTGATAAAGAGGAACGGCACCGAGGTAATCCTGAAGCTGACCACCAGCCTCATTACCGAGGACGGAAGCCCCCGGGGTTTTCATAATATCGCCCGGGACGTCACCCTGCAGAAGCGCACCGAGGAGATGCTGAGCAAGATTACCGATGGTTCCCCGCTGCCGACCTTCGCCATCAATAAGGAGCATAAGGTCACCCACTGGAACATCGCCATCGAGTCCCTCTCTGGGATAAAGAAGGGGGAGATAGTGGGCACCGATAACCAGTGGCAGGCATTCTATAACGAGAAGAGGCCGGTCATGGCCGACCTGATTGTGGACGGGGCCTCCGCGGACGAGATTGCCGTCTTCTATCGGGATAAGGCCAAGAAGTCCTATCTCATCGACGGCGCTTACGAGGCCGAAGACTTCTTCCCCGACCTGGGCGAGGGCGGCCGCTGGCTCCACTTCACCGCCAGCCCTATCAGGGATGACAGCGGGGAGATAGCCGGCGCCATCGAGACCCTGCGCGACGTCACCGAGGGAAGGCAGATGGAGGAGCGCCTGCGCTACTACCTGGGCCAGATTACCAGGGTTCAGGAGGAAGAGCGCAAGCGTATTGCCCGTGAGCTGCACGACGATACCACGCAGGCGCTTTATGCCCTGTCCCGCCATGTCGATAACTTCGCCCGCCGTAATAAGGGCCTTGAGCCCGAGGCCACCTCCTTCCTGGGCGAGCTGCGCCAGCAGCTGGACGAAACCCTGGACGGGATACGCCGCTTTATCCAGGAGCTGCGCCCCCCGATGCTGGATGACCTGGGCTTCCTGGCGGCGCTGCGCTGGCAGCTCGGCGACCTGGAGAGGCAGTCCGGGATGGAGACGGTGCTCACCGTGGTCGGTGATGAACGCCGCTTCTCCGCCGACGCCGAGCTGGTAATCTTCCGTATCGTTCAGGAGGCGCTGAGGAACGTTGCCAAGCACGCCCGGGCGACCAGGGTCGAGGTCAGGATAGAGTTCGGCGAGGGTAAGACCGGGGTCTCCATCAGCGATAACGGCCGGGGTTTTAGTGTCGGCGATGACCTCTCCGAGCTACCGCGGGCCGGGAAGCTGGGTCTGGCCGGGATGGCGGAGCGGGTCCGCCTCCTCGACGGCACCGTGAAGATTGAGTCCCAGCCGGGTAAGGGCACCCGGGTCATGGTGGAGGTGCCTATCTAGGGCTCCCCGGCGCTTAGCCTAGCTTAGAAAGCTGCTCCCGGAGCTTTTCCAATCGGTCTTTCCTTGCGGCCAGCTTATCTCTTTCCTTGTCGATAACGGCGGCGGGGGCTTTAGCCAGGAAGTCCCGGTCTCCCAGCCTCTCTTCGAGCCGGGCCAGGTCGGCTTCCACCCGGGCTATCTCGTCCCCCAGGCGCTTCCGCTCGGCCTTAAGGTCAATCACGCTCTCCATGGGTACGGCCACCTCGGCGTCCCGGAGCACCATTACCAGGGTATTATCACCCCGGGGGCTTTCCTTGCGGCGGTGGTGAAGGCTCACCGGCCGGGCCCGGGCCAGGGCCTCGATGACCGGGGCGTAGGGGGTGAGGGGGGCTAGCAGCTCGTCGGCATAGATTTGGGCGGCAGTCCACTTGTGGCTGGCGACCTTGTGCTCCGCCCGGACGTTACGGATGGCGCGGG
>CAZXVG010000110.1:0-4617 GCA_964644205.1 uncultured Dehalococcoidales bacterium
ACTGACCTGACACCACTGGCCGGTACGCTCCGCTCCAATATCTATTTTACCGCCGGGGTCCGTAAATTTAATGGCATTATTCACCAGGTTAAGCAGTATCTGCCGCAGTCTGTTCCTGTCGGCGTATACCTGCGGTAGTCTCTTGGCCAGATTGGTTTTCAGCTTTAGTTCCTTCTCAATCAGCATCGGCCTCACGGTTTGCACGACATTATCCACGACATCGGCCAGGTTAAGATTCCCCGGGCTGAACTGTAGCTTGCCCGCCTCCACTTTGGACAGGTCGAGGATGTCGTTGATGAGATTGAGCAGGTTCTCTCCGCTGGTGGATACCTCGGTGACATACTCTTTCTGCTCCTCATTCAATTCACCGGCGGAACCTTCAAGCAAAAGGTCGGAAAAACCGATAATGGCGTTGAGCGGTGTGCGTAGCTCGTGGGACATGCTGGCCAGGAAGTCAGATTTGGCCTGGTTGGCTGCTTCCACCTCCCGGGCTTTTTCCATAAGGTTCTGCTGCTGTGCCTGGAGCTCCTCGGCCTGTGCTTGCAGCTCCTCGGCCTGTACTTGCAGCTTCTCATTGTCCTCCTTAAGTTGACCCTCCATCCGCTTGTGCTCGGTAATGTCGCGGGCACTGGAGAGAATCAGCTCCTCGCCTCCTATCTGGATGAACCTGGCGTTTATCTCCACCGGTATCAGGGAGCCGTCTTTTCTACGATGGACGGACTCAAAGGCGGCAAAGCCCTTTCCCATCAACTCATTCATCACTGACTCTAGGCCATCTTCGCTGTACCCCGCGTCCAGTTGGCGGAGATTCATCCCTGTTAGCTCTTCCCGGGTGTAGCCTCGGGAGTTATAGGCAACCTGATTTACATAAAGGAAGTTACCGCTTTTATCGAGCAGGAAGACAGAATCCGTGGTGCTGTCCAGTAGTTCCGCTCTCAGTTGCAGTGCTTCCTCCATCCGCTTGCGCTCGGAAATATCCCGGAAGATACCGCGGGTAGCGATTATCTTACCGTCCTTACGCCAGCCGTTAACATTACCCTCAACGGTGATGTTTCTGCCGTCCCTGGTAATAAAGACAGCCTCAACATTCTTTATCGTTTCTCCCTTGAGCACTCTCTGGAAGGCATCCTTACAGTAAGTTAAAGAGTCAGGATGAATAATGTCCCAGAGGGTGAGCTTGTCCAGTTCGCCCTGCGTGAGACCGAGGGCATTGAGCCATGCCCGGTTTACGTAGCTGAAACGGGCGTCCGGATTAACAATCTGAATGAGGTCATTGGCGTTTTCAAAGAGGTCGCGGTAACGTTCTTCGCTGTCACCGAGTGATTCCTGAGCAGTTCTGATATCGTCGACCATCATATTAAAGCCCATGGCCAGCGAGTCTACCTCATCGTTTTTACCGGACAGCTTTGCCTGAATGGTGTAGTCTCCCTTGGCTACCTTCATTATCGCCGTAAGTATTTCGTCAATGCGTTTTTTCTCTTGCTTATCCATGGTCTCCCTCCACAGTGCCTACACCCTGGGACGCATCATTCATATATGAGGCCCCTACTTCTTCAGCCAGGCGAGGGCCTTTTCCCTTGAGCTGAAAAAGCGTACATCCTTTTTCCGGCTGATTCCAATGACAAAAGACGCCAGCACCCTGGCCACCGGGTTCCCTCCGCATATGGCGACCTTCCCAAAATTTTTCATCTCCAGTAGCTCCCGGAATAGCTTTCTCGCTTCCGGTGTGGCTTTTCCCGCCCGGCTGTTATCCGCCAGTACGTCCAGCTTGCCTTCAATCCCGCTTATTAACCTTTCTACGGCATCTTTCATGGCCAGGGCTGTCTTTTCATCCTGTTCTCCAACAACGTCGATATAAATCGTATTGTCTTCCCCGAGATAGAACCGGTGTTCTCCTATCCGGGCCTCTCTATCTTTTTCTGCCGTCTTTTTGCTGCTAGACATCTTCAGTAACACCTCCCTTTTCCGGTTCGGTTTCGCTCCAGTCCCGGAAGATGTGGGTATCCGGGTAGCCGCGGAAGGAGCGGTTGAAGTAGAACATTGAGCCCAGTAACACGATGTGATAGGTCGCCCAGATGGTATTGACAAGGGTAACGTAATCGGATATGACCACCACGCGGTAAATGCCTATCACCACCGCCGTCAGGCTGAGGGTGAACAGTGTTATGTGTGGTGCCAGGTATCTAAGAGGGAGCCTGGCGGCTGTGCCCTTGGGCGTGACCCCGAAGGTACGCTGCTTTCCCAGTGCGGCGGCTACCGAAGCAGTGATGTGTGCCCAGAAGCTGATAAAGCCTATGGCCTGCCCTCGGAACAGGTCACGGGGCCGGTAGCCCCTTATTCCCATACTCAGATAGAACACATACAGGGACACAATGAAGTAGGGCACGAAGGCTGCTAGGTAATACAGCGAGCTGGCAATCAGGGGGCGGACTCCGAACAGCACATAGACTATAGGACATACCATGAGTATCAGGTTGGCCCAGCCAATGAGGTAGTAGGAACCGGAGAGGCTGTATTCCCACCACTGCCCTAATTTGAGGTTAGTGGGCTTGCGCAGAAAGGCGGCCACTACCTTCTTAAGGGTGCCGATAGTGCCCGTAGCCCAGCGCGTCTGCTGGGTAAAGTAACCCGCCAGCGTCTCCGGCCCCAGCCCGCTCACGGAAACCCGGTTATAATAAAGCGATTTCCATTTCGCAAGGTGACAGCGCAGGCTGGTAGCAAAGTCCTCGGTTACCGTGCTTTCGTCGAAGCCGCCGATACTCCGAAGCGCCTGCGTGAGAAAAACGACGTTGGTGCCGCAGCAGAACACGGCGTTGGTGGTATCCTTACCCTCGCAGATATACTCGTAGAAGATGGCTTGCTGGTAGAATGCCCCCCGGGCCACCGGGCTGTATTCCGTGTTGGCGTAGTACTGGGGAGTCTGTACGAAGGCCAGTTTTGGCTCTTCTTCCAGGATGGGAACAATCTCGCGGAGGAAGTTGTAAACCGGCTTCTGGTCGGCATCAAAGATGGCCAGGTACTTCTCATCCAGACCTTTGAGCAGGTCGTTTAAGGCGCCTGCCTTGTAGCCACGGCGGGTAGCACGGTGCACGTAGCTATAGCCGTATTTCTCGGCCAGCGCCTGTGCCCCTTTCTGCATGTCTTCATTGGTCGAGTCGTCCAGCAGGTACAGGTGTTTATTGGTGTAATCCAGGTTGGCGACGGACACCAGGGTATCCTCCAGCATGGCGGGGTCTTCGTTGAAGCTGGCGACGATAACGGCGACATACGGCTCGGCATACGAGGTAAAAACCGACGCCTGGGCGGCCTTCTGGCTTCTGTTTACTCTGATAACGGTAGCCAGATAGCCGATACCGTGAAAGATGATAAATGCCTCCGCTGCCAGCAGCAAAATGGCAAATATGTGGTCTATCAAACGGTATCCGGGGTTGAAGAGGGAGGAACCGCGAAAGATGACATAGACGCAGAGCAGGGTAATGACGATAACGATTAACCCGTACAGCGGTGGACTGCCGCTACTCTTCCCGGCAGGAATTGGGGGTTCTTTTGATTGTGGGTCTGCCCCCGTAAAGTACTTGCCCATCTAGCCCCCGAATAAATCAGAATGGTCTCTCGCCGGGGGTAATCACCAAGCCTTCGTCCGTAATGCATAAGCGGTGAATGCCCATATTGTGTTTGGTGCCGCGCATCTTCATCACCTGAAGGGAGCGGTAGTTGGGCGTTACCTGCAGAGCGATAACGCCGTGGGTCACAAACTGCTCGATTCCGTACCGGGTGACCTTGGCTTCCCCCTCGAGCATCTCGGTAAGCAGCAGGGTGGTGCACCCCAGCTCCCGGAGCAAGGCCCCCAGACGGAGCACGTCGCGACGCAGACCGACTGGGTCATCGTAGGGTAGTCCCAGCGAGGCAATGGAGTCAAAGACGATTCGTCTGGCGTCCACCGACATAGCCTGCTGATGGATGTTGTCCATCAGGTTGTCCAGATTGACCTTACCCTCGCTGAGCTCAAAGGGGATGGGAGAATGGGTGATACCAAACTTGCCCTGGTCGGCCAGCTCTTTGAGTTCCCAACCATAGCGGGTCATGTCCCTGACGATATCGTTCACCTCCTCTTCCAGGGTGACGAACAACCCGTTTTCCCCGAATTTGGTGATGCCGTTGTACAGGAATTGTATCCCCAGAGTGGTCTTCCCCGAGCCGGAGGGCCCGGTAACCAGGGTGATACTCCCTTTTGGTAAGCCGCCTTCAATCAACTCGTCTAGACCGGGAATACCGGTAGGTACCCTCTCTATTTTCATTACTACCCTCCGGGAGTCTTTTCCTGCTTATCTGGCCAGAGGCTGGGGACCTCGGGGTCTTTGAAGCGCAGGGAAAACAGCTTTGGTGTCTCGCCGCGGCTGATTACCAGGTCTGCCTGTTGCAGCCGGTAGAGCACTGCGTGGATACGAGAGTATGGAATGCCGCTGCTAGCGCTTATTACCTTGGCTGAAGATTCGCCTTCCTCATCAAGGAAGCGGTACGCTTTCACTTCGTCCTCTCCCAGATTCAGTAACTCCGGGTACTTCTCAACGAATGAAGACATCTTCCTTCACCTATCCTCGCTATCCTTTTATGGAT
>CAZXVG010000111.1:0-4610 GCA_964644205.1 uncultured Dehalococcoidales bacterium
GCTTGAGACTGGGGACGCCGCCCAGCTCGACGATGGTCTCCGCCAGCCAGTCCAGGTGGCGCATCTCCTCGCGGGCAAGGGCCTCAATCTCGCAGGACATCTCGCCCTCACCCATGGCATAGGCGTGGCTCAAATACTGAATAATCGCTCCGTGCTCACCCTCAATGTCCACGTTCAAGAGGGCGATAATCTTCTCTCTATCCATGCTACCTCCGTCATTTCCTGGTCACGCTGACCGGCTACCGTCGAGGCGGATTTATCTATCCCGAACCCGGTAAGGCAGCGCCCGCCCCATTATAAACGCTAAACCGGGTGGGCCGCTACCACAGAGAACCGGGGCGCCAGCGACGAGGTACCGCCGACGCCCCGGTAAATGATGCACCCTGGGGAGAGACCGACTACTTCTTGAGCATGGCCGCGCCCTTCTCGGTGAGCTGGTACTTATCGCCCTTCTGGACGACAAAACCGGCCGGAACCAGGTCGCGGAGTCCACCCCTCACCCGATACATGGGAAGCCCGGTGCTCCGGGCAACCTCTTCGGGGGACACCGGCCCCGAGACCATGGCCCGAAACATCTTGAGGCCGGACTCGGTCAGTGTCCCGTCAGTGCTGATACAAGCCATATCACCCTCCTAGCCTTTAGAGCTTCTTCTTACAGAGGTACCAGTCCACGCACTCGTACTCTTTCTGCTTGAGCCTCTCCTCCGCCATCTCCTGCGTGGTCGGCGGCGGCACCACCACCTTGTCCCCCGGTCTCCAGTTGGCCGGCGTGGCCACTTTGTTAGCATCGGTGGTCTGCAAGGCGTCTATGATGCGCAGTATCTCGTCCATGTTCCGCCCCGTGGTCAGCGGGTAGTAGAGTATCGTCCTGACAATCTGGTTGGGGTCGATGATGAAGACACAGCGCACCGTCTCCGTCTTGCTCTGCCCGGGGTGAACCATACCGTAGGCAGTGGAAACACTGCGGTCGAGGTCGGCGATGATGGGGAAGGGAATCTTGACCCCGGTCTTCTCCTCGATATTACGCACCCAGGCAATGTGGGAGGAGAGACTGTCAATGCTCAGCCCCAGAAGCTCGGCGCCCCTCTTTTGTAATTCGGGGTAGATTTCGGCGAAGGCGAGAAACTCGGTGGTGCACACCGGGGTGAAGTCCGCCGGGTGGGAAAAGAGCACCAGCCAGCTCCCCTTGAAGTCCTCCAGCTTGACCGTAACGTGGGTGGTCACCGCCTTGAAGTCCGGCGCCGGCTCTCCCAAACGTGGTAGACTAACGACCGCTTCCCTTACTTCCTCCATGATAAGCCTCCTTTAATTTTCGTTTCTCAAATTGGTTTCCAGTATCCGCCAGACTTCCAAAATCCGCGGACGCTTTATAATGTGCTCACGGGAGAGCACCTCCTCACCCATCCAGCAGCCTCTTTTCACCACTAATCTCCTTGATAGCGGTGATATCCTGGGCTGCCTCCAGTGTTCCCAGATAGCGTCCGCTCTCGTCGCGCACCGCAAAATAGCGAATATAGAGCTTCATCCCCTTATGGTCTATCCAGAACTCCGCCGAATCGCGCTTACCGCTCTTAAAGTCGGAGATTATCTGGTTCACCTTGTCCAGGCTGTGTGCGGGGTGGCAATCCCGGACCGACTTCCCCAATACCGACCGCGGTCTCTTAAAAGCCCTGGTCTCGTGCTTGTTCCAGAACCTGACCAGGTCGTCCCCGTCGACGAAGGAGATGTCCAGCGGTATCGCCTCCAGTATCCCGGCTAGCTGCTGCCGACTCAGGTTATCTATCATCGACATCGTCTTTAGTCCTCTAGCTTCTTAAAATCGCTCTTGGCCGCCCCGCACACGGGACACACCCAGTCGTCGGGGAGCTCCTCAAACGGTGTCCCGGGAGCAATCCCGCCGTCCGGGTCGCCCGCCTTGGGGTCATAGATGTAGCCACACACGGTGCACTCGTATTCCGCCATCCGCTATCACCTCCTTTGCTTCTCTTCAATATAGACCGGAGCGGCTTTAGGCGTGGTGCCGCGCTTAACCTGGTGATAGTATTCGTAGGTCATACACTCTTCTTCGCTGAGGACCTCCGCCGCCGAAAGCTCGCCGATGAAGATGGTGTGCGTGCCCACGCTGACCTCCTTAACCAGCCTCGCCTCCAGATAGGCGACGGCGTTCTCCAGCACCACCGGCGCCCCGGTCTCGCCTATCTTGTAGTCGATGCCGCTGAGCTTATCGATGTCCCGGCCCGACTTGAAGCCAAAGCGCCCGATAAAGGGGAGGGGGGTCGCCTTACAAAGCACGGAAGCCGTGAAGACCCGGCCGTCATGGATAAACTGATGGCTGAGGTTTTCCTTGTTGATGCTCACGGCGATGGTGGGCGGCTCCGAGGTCACCTGGAACACCGTGTTGGCAATCTGAGCGTTAAGGCGGTCTCCCTGTCTCGAGCCGATGACGTAGAGACCGTAGCTCAGCCGGTGTAGCGCCTTGAGGTCCATTTTTGCCACCCCCTTACGCCGTAGAGGTCTGACAATCCCGACACAGGCCGCGAAACTCCAGGATATGATGGGAAACCATAAAGCCGGTCTTCTTAGCCACCCTCTCGTTTCTCTCCAAGTCCACCGGCTCATCGACATCGAAGACCCGGCCGCAACCCTCACACCGGAAGTGATAGTGGCTCCGGGTGTCGCCGTCGAACCGGCTCAGGCTGCCCGCCAGGTCCAGCTCCAGAATCTCCGCTTCACTACTGAGCAGTTTCAAGTTCCGATAGACCGTCCCCAGACTGATATTAGGTATCTCCTTCCTCACCGCCTCATAGATCTGATACGCGGTGGGGTGAGACGAGGTATTCCTCAGGAAATCCAGGATTGCTTCTCTCTGCTTTGACCTTCTCAACACAGAATAAACCCGATAACCTAATCCCTAATTAATAATGATAATTATTACTATAATAAGACAACTCGCCCCGTCTGTCAAGCCCCAATTTCAGGGCTGACATCACTGACACTGCCTCCGGCTCACATGACATCCTTCTCGCTGGCCTCAACGGCCCGCTCCAGCTCGGCGCTGAGCATCGAGGGCAGGCCCTCGATATCCACCCGGATAAAGCCCCTGACGATGGTGGCCGTGGCCTCGGTCCGGGTAAGCCCCCGCGACATGAGATACTCCACCTCTTCCTCGGCAATCTTGCCCACCGCCGCCTCGTGAGACAGGTCAATCCCCGCCAGGTTGCCCTTAAGCTCAGGGATGGCGTGAATCATGCCCCCACCCTGAAGGATAAGCCCGCGGCACTCCAGGTGCCCCTTTACCTCGGGGGCGCTGCCCTCAATATAGCCCCGGGCGACGATATCACCGCCGGTGGTTATCGCCCGGCTGATAATCTCCGTCCGGGCCCCCTCGGCCTCGAGCAGCACCCGCGCTCCCACGTCCAGCGACGAGCCCGCGGCAGCCACCAGGATACTGTTGTACCTCACCGTGGCCCGCTTACCGACGCACCGGGCGGAGGGATACATCTGCAGGGAGTGCACCGGCTTCATGAGCACGTAGTTACTCAGGAACAGACCGTCCTCCTCAACCACGGTAGCAGTGCGCGGGCGGACGGCCACCTCCGGATTCCAGCTGTGAATCATGGTAAAGGTAACCTTGGCGCCCTTCTTGACGTAGAACTCGGAGACCCCCATGTGCAGGCCGGGCTCCTTCCCGGAGGCCGCGGTGCAGCCGGTAATGATGTGCAGCTCCGAGCCCTCCTCGGCGATAATAATGTTATGCACGTTCTGTCTAATCCGCGCCTGCGACATATAGAGACAGGCCTGAACCGGGAAGACCGTCTTTTGCCCGGGGAGAGCCCGGATAAAGTAGCCGTCGTACTGGCCCAGCTCCACGTTGGCCGTGTACTTATCGGTGTCCACCGCCACCGCCCGCCACCAGTAGTCCGCCAGCCAGTCGTACTTCTCCAGGGCCTGGCTCACCGGCATCACCTCCACCCCCTCCTCCCTGACCGAGCTGTGCACCGGGGTATTGTCCATCTGAATATAGGTCCCCGACCTCTGGCTTACGTCGTCGAGCATGACCCCGGCCCCCAGCATCTGCTCCTTGGCCGGGGCGGGGAGACGTGCCGGGTCGGCCTGATACGCCGGCTCGTCAGCGGAACCGCTATAGCTAGCCAGGTCAATATCCTTACCCAGAGCCGCCGGCTTTTCCGCCGCCGCCCTGGCCTTATCGCGGTGCGTCTGGGAAGTCCTCACCCTGCTCACTAGTGGAACCTCCTTACCAGGCACTTGGTACACTCCTCGTAGCCCTTTTGCTTGATGCTCTTCAGTATCTCATGGGGGTCTCCCTCGCAGCCGATTCTACCCTGGCACATGACATAGCCAGTACGGGCGTCGACATAGTCCAGAATATGACCGGTGTGAGTAATAATCAGCCCCATACACTTCCGGTCGACGATGGGGCACTCCTTCTCCAGGAGCTCGTTTATCAGCTCCCCGATGAGGGCTATGTTCTCCAGGTCGACCCCGGACTCGGGCTCATCGAGCAGGGCGAGCTCCGGTTTCTGCGCCAGGAGCTGCATCATCTCGGAGCGCTTTATCTCCCCGCCGGAAAAGCCGTAGTTTATCTCCCG
>CAZXVG010000112.1:0-4569 GCA_964644205.1 uncultured Dehalococcoidales bacterium
CCATCCTGAACTCGGGCGAGGTCAGGCTCGACGGGCTTATCTGTCCCGGTCACGTGAGCACTGTTATCGGCGCCCGTCCCTGGGAGTCGGTGGCGCGCGATTATCACATCCCCGGGGTTATCTCCGGCTTCGAGCCCTTGGACATCCTGCAGGCTATCAGTATGCTGGTAGCGCAGGTGGAGAGCGGGCAGGCCAGGGTGGAGATTGCCTACCGCCGGGGGGTCCGCCCCGAGGGTAACCCCGAAGCCCTCAGAATTATGGAGCAGGTGTTCGAGCCCGCACCCGCCCGGTGGCGGGGCTTGGGTGAGATTGCCGAGAGCGGTCTCAAGCTACGAAACGAGTACCGGGAGTTCGACGCCGAGCTTGCCTTTGATATCGCTACCGAACCGGCCCTTGAGCCCGAAGGCTGCATATGCGGTGAAATCCTGCGCGGGGTTAAAAATCCCCTGGACTGCCGTCTCTTTGCTAAGGCCTGCACCCCGGAGCACCCGGTGGGGCCGTGTATGGTCTCCTCGGAGGGGAGCTGCGCCGCCTATTATCTTTACGGAGGGAGCCTTGGAGGATAGGATTCTAATGGCCCACGGTAGCGGCGGACGGCTGGCCCACGAGCTGGTAGCCGAAGAATTCGTCAGGGCGCTGGCTAACCCCTTGCTTTCCAGGCTGGATGATGCCGCTGTCTTTGACCTGAGCGGCAGGCTCTCTTTCACCACCGATAGCTACGTGGTCAGCCCCCTTTTCTTCCCCGGCGGCGATATCGGCAAGCTGGCCGTCTGCGGCACGGTGAACGACCTGGCCATGACCGGGGCTAAGCCCCTCTATTTAAGCCTCTCCTTTATCATCGAGGAGGGCCTCTCCCGCAGCGAGCTAGCCCGCATCGTGGCCTCGGTGCGCAAGGCGGCCCGTGAGGCCGGGGTGGAGGTTGTCACCGGGGACACCAAGGTAGTCAGCCGGGGTAGCGCCGACGGACTCTTTATAAATACCGCTGGTATTGGTATCTTAGACAAGGGTGTTAGTATCTCCGGCAGTAACGCTAAAGCCGGCGACCGGGTGATTCTGAGCGGCCCCATCGGCGACCACGGCATCGCCGTCCTCAGCCAGCGCGAGGGGCTTGGCTTCACTACCCGGATTGAGAGTGACTGTGCCCCTCTGGGAAAGATGGTAGCCGGGATGCTGGTCGTAAGCCGGAATATCCACTGCCTGCGTGACCCCACCCGGGGAGGGCTGGCGACCACCCTGAACGAACTGGCCCTACAGTCAAAGGTGGGTATCAACATCGGGGAAGACAAGATTCCGGTGCGGGAGGCGGTTCTGGCCGCCGGCGAGATGCTGGGGCTCGACCCCCTCTATATCGCTAACGAGGGTAAGCTGGTGGCTATCGTGCCGCCGGAGGACGCCGACGGCATTTTAGAGGCGGTGCGCGCTAGTAAGTATGGGAAAGGGGCGGCTATCATCGGGGAGGTTACCGCCGAGCACCCCGGGCGCGTGGTCATGAAGACCATCCTGGGCACCTCCCGGATTATCGACATGCTGGTCGGTGACCCGCTGCCCAGGATATGCTAGTTACCGGAAAACGACCCTTTGAAGTAGGTTTTAAGAGCGCGTCGAAAAAGACCCTTTGGAGTAGGTTTAAAAGATGCACGAACTGACCGTCACTCAGACCATGCTGGATATCGTCCTGGAGCAGGCGGAGAAGACGCACGCCAGGAAGGTGGGCGCTATAAACCTGGTTATCGGGGAGCTCTCCGGGTTCGTGGAGGATTCGGTGAGGTTCTACTTCGGCTTTCTGGCCAAGGATACCATCGCCGAGGGGGCGGCGCTTAACTTTAAGTCGGTCTCCCCCCGGGCGAGGTGCCGGGGCTGCGGTAACACCTTTGCGCTTAAGGAGTTCGACTGGAGCTGCCCCCGATGCGGGGGTGGTGACGTGGAAATCACCGCCGGTAAAGAGCTCTCCATTGAGAGTATTGATGTCGAGTAATATAATAAATAAGGGGTGTCTTACATGGAAGTAAAGGTTCTCAAAAACATCCTCGGTGCCAATGAGCAGCTTGCCGAGAAAAATCGCGCCCTGCTCGATGAGAATAAGGTATTCGCCGTAAACATCATGGCCTCGCCTGGTGCCGGCAAGACCAGCCTTATCCTGGAGACCATAAAGCGCCTCAAGGGTAAGACCCGGGTCGGGGTTATCGAGGGCGATGTCAGCTCCAGCGTGGACGCGGAGGCGGTGAGCAAGGAGGGGGTGCCCGTCATCCAGATAAACACCGGCGGCAGCTGTCACCTCGACGCCAATATGGTGGCTAACGCCCTGGCTAGTCTGCCCCTGGCTGATATTGACCTGCTCTTTGTGGAGAACGTGGGTAACCTCATCTGCCCCGCCGGCTTTGCCCTGGGGGAGCAGCGGAAGGTGATAATCTCCAGCATCCCCGAGGGGGACGACAAGCCCCTCAAGTATCCGGTGATGTTCCACGAGGCCGATGTCGTGGTGCTCAATAAGACCGACCTCTTGCCTTATGTCAGGTTCAGCCTTGATGCCTTCTCTCGGGCACTCAAGGGTATTAATGAGAAGCTGGAAATCATCGCCGTCTCCTGCACTAGCGGTCAGGGGCTCGATGATTGGGTCTCCTGGCTTGAGAAGCAGATGACGGCCCGCTAGCCTGAGGCTAGTCCTGGTTGTCCCTGAAGCCAGGGTATCGGAGGTCAGCCGTGAATAAGCAGATTCGTAAGTGGGAGCTAATCGGTATTGCCGTCATCGCCTGCGTGGGAGCGCTGATGCACTTCGCCTTCGAGTGGTCGGGGGAGCTCAGACCGGTAGGTGTCTTCGCGGCGGTTAACGAGAGCGTCTGGGAGCACCTTAAACTGACCTACTGGCCGACCCTGCTCTATGCGGCGCTTTCCTACCGCAAACTGAAGGGTATGACCGACAACTTCACCGCTGCCAAAGCGGCCAGCATCTACGTGATGCCGGCGGCGATTTTGGCCCTCTTCTACGCCTATACCGCCATCACCGGGGGTGAAAACCTGGTTGCCGACATCACTATCTTTGTGGTCGCCATCGCCCTGGGACAGCTTGTCAGCTACCGGGTAATGGTACTGCCCCAACTTTCGCGGCGATTGTACATACTGGCTATCGTCGGCCTGGTTGCCCTGGGCGTCCTCTATGCCCTGTTTACCTTCTACCCGCCCCAGGCTCAACTCTTCAGGGATTCCGTCACCGGCACTTACGGCATATCATGATGGAAGTATTGGATAACATCCCGGTTAACCTAGAGCCCGAAAGGGTGCTCCGGCGGCTGCGACTCCGCGAGCCGAGCGAGTATATCGCGAGGACGGTGCGGGAACTTGCCGAGCTGGCCCGCTCCGTGGCAAAACCCAAGGCCGTTTACCGGGTGTGCTATCTTGAAAACAGGGCTGGTGACTCTCTAGACATCGGCGGGGTCAGATTCACCAGCCGGCTGCTCAGGTTTTATCTGGACAACATAGAGAGGGTCTTTCCCTATATTGTCACCTGCGGTCGGGAGCTAGACGAAATAGCAATTCCCTCCGATGACTTCACCAGGAGATACTACCTGGATGCCATCAAGGAAATGGCTATGCGCTCGGCACTCGGCTATCTCGAGGATTATCTGAAGGCAAAATACGCCCTGGGGCAATTGTCGCGGATAAGCCCGGGCTCTCTGGAATCCTGGCCCCTGACCCAGCAGAGGGAGCTTTTTGGCGTCCTGGGTGACGTCAGGGCCTTAGTCGGGGTTGAGCTTAACGAAAGCTGTCTCATGATCCCGCTGAAGTCCGTCTCCGGAATCCTCTTCCCCACCCAGGTCGAGTTCGAGGGCTGCCGGTTATGCCCGAGGGAGGATTGCCGTGAGCGCCGGGCGCCCTACGACCCGGAGCTGGCCAAAAAGCACCGGGAGGGTATCGACTAAAGACTCTGGTCTTCCCGTGGGGCTGGCTTAGTTTTTCGGGTAGTGGGTGTACCTCTTGACTGTGGTCGGGTTCTTCGGGGTCTGTGCCTTGTAGATGATTTTCATGCAGTTAAAGCACTGCCAGCCGTCTTCGTGGGGCAAAAATACCGTCCCGCCGCAGTCAGGCTTGGGGCACACCGAGGGGCATTCAGTCTCATATTTCGGCTCTGAAATCTGTGCTTCCATTTTCGACCTCCTGCCGATAAGGAGCGGCCAGTATGGCTATTGTTGACTATGTTTATCCACTTAGTCAGTAAAGCACATCCGTAACAGGTTGTCAAGCCGATATTGCAGATGTGTATGCTATAATGTTCTGCGTAAAATTGACGTTACGAGATGTTTAATAAGAACTGCTTTAACTGAGAATGATGGTATGACTAAGCGGCAAAAGCAACACACTTTACCGAGGTTTTACTTGGAATTGTTCTTGCCCGGCTGGGTTTACCCTCGTGGCAAGAATGCTCCACATAAAAGGAAAAGTGCATCGGCAATAATGGCTCAGCATGACTACTATGGTAAGAGTGGAACTGTTGAAGAGGTTTTAGACAACTTGAATTCCGCTGTAGAGAATAGGGTAGCTCCTGTCTATAGAAAGATGCTAGTTGAACCCCTT
>CAZXVG010000113.1:0-4563 GCA_964644205.1 uncultured Dehalococcoidales bacterium
CTCGCCATTGCACCAGGCAGTAAGACCCTCTTCCACCGCCTCCTCTTTAGTCAGGCACTTGCAGCCCTGGGGACACTCGGCCCCCTCCGAAGGCGGGGTATAGGGTAGTGTTGAGGCGGTGGAGGGCGAGAGATACTCTACATCCATGCTGAAACCGACCGTGGTGCTGGCGGTATAGACGGCGACGACATCAAGAGGGGCAGAGGCGTAGATAACCACAAAGCCCTTGATAAAACGCACCAGAGAGCTCACCGGCTCAATATCGCTGGTTCGTATCAGGGTTGTGTCTGACTCCTCTCCCGTCCCCGGGGTAGCCGCGGTCAGTGTCTGCGATTGCTGCCCGGGGCTGGTTAGCTCCGTCTCCTCCTCGTCGGGTCCGAGAAGGCCGTAGATATCAAGGCAGTCAATCTCGATTGCCTCGTCCGGCCCCAGGACAACCCGGCGGAATTCGGATATCCGACCTCGGGGGTCATCCTCACGCTCGGCAATGACCGCCTTCTTGTAGAGAGTCACCCGGGCATTATGAGGATTGTGCACATTCACCGCCGTGGAATAGGAGCCGCGCTGCACCCCCTCCCTACCGAAGGCAGGGCCGCAGAGAAACTTGGCGGAATAAACGATTAGTCTCTCCGTTTCCGGTACCCGGCTGATGGTCGGTGGCTCCGGCGGAACTGCTTCAAGAGGGGTCTCCAGAGCGATAAGCCGCTCTATCTTGGCCCGCACCCTCACCAGCTCCTCATAAAGCGGATTTGATTCCGGCATGGCCGCTAGCGCCGTGGTCGCCCCGGCGGTTACCAGCGGCAGCTCGTTTATCAAACCCTCAAGGGTCTCGGCAATGGAATACTTCAGCCTCAGGGCATACTGCTCCTGATTGGTGAACTCAAGCCAGCCCAGCTTCCTCACCGAGTCGATAATGCCGTTTAGCTTCCCGGTGACCCCCTCATCGGTGGTCATCCCCTTAGCCCGGTTAAGCTCGGAAAGGATGCTCCCGATTACTTCATCCTTTTCCCCCTGCTGCGCCGGGGCTGTCTCCGCAGGCGCTTCCGGAGACACCCATTTTGCCGCTACCAGTTCGGAAGGTATAATGGCGACCATGGCTACGGCCAGGAAAGAAGAGAGGAACATGAAAACCGTTTTTTTCATCTCTCACCTCCACTTTGTCAACTGTCTTTTCCTGGTTTTATCTACCAAGATTATGCCTGCCATTATAGCACATATGTAACCACTTTCAAGGGGTAATTTGGGGGACGAGGTAATTAAGCTGGGAATACCAAAACCCCACAGCTAAAAGCTACTAACTAATTACTAAGAAAAAAGGTAAGTATTGACACAACTGCCTCCCGGAGTTAGACTCTGGGAACGATAACATCTAGAGGAGGGGTGAAATGGCCGAGATGTCCAAGGAACTCATGGAACTGATTAACAGTGGTGGCTACTGCTATCTGGCAACGGCCTCAAAAGGAGGCATGCCTAATGTGGCCATTATCGGGTCCACCAGGGCGGTAAGCCCGGATACGATTGTTATCGCCGCCGGTTTTATGAACAAGGGCTACAAGAACCTTCAGGAAAACCCCCAGGCATCAATAATCGTCTACTCAAACCTGCCCACCAACAAGATGCAGGCCACGATGGAAGACTTCGCCAAGATAGGCGGCGGGCAGATTAAGGGTAAGGCAACCATATTAACCTCGGGGGAAGTCCATAATCAAGTGAAGAACATAATTAAGGAGCGTATGGGTCAGCAAATGGCCGACATGACCAAGGCCACCATCTCGCTTAAGGTGGAAGAGGTATACACCGTAGGCCTCGGGCCCGACGCCGGCAAGAGAATTACCTGAGAAATACGTCTCGGACTGGCACTCCCCAGGATTGTCGGATAGGTAAAATCTTGCGGTGCCCCTCAGGGCAGGTCTTCGGTAGGCAGCTGGCTGATGGAGATTACCTGGTCGTCGGCTATCTCCACCTCCGGCATGCCGTCAGTGAAGTGGGGCTGGGGCGGGGTAACCTCTTCGCCCGACTTGTAGGTTCTCTCTTCCTTAATTATATTCAACAGGGTGTACACTATACGGAAGTTGCCCTCATGGTTTCCGGTGTGCCCGGCAGGGAGAAAACAGTCGAGGATTTCCCACTCGTTGTATATATTGCGCGTCCAGACCACGACCTGACTTCTCTTGGCGGCTGGCGTCCCTTCGCCCTGATTCCAGCTACCGGTAACCACCCTGAGCAGCTTACGCGCCGTAAACTCGCACAGGGAATCATGGTCGATGACCTCATCCGGCGCCGCCGACAGCATCCGCCTTCCCGCGGGGCCCTCACTGTCGCCCAGCTCTTTTGTTTGCTCATTTACTACCGAAACCTTTATATCCTCTTCGTATTTGTCCAGAAGCTCGCCGAGCTTCTCCAAGAGCTTCTCCCTGGTCGTCTCGGGCTGCCGTTTCGAGGCATCGCCAATCATGACAACCGTGGTCTGCGGGGTTTGAGCCGCGGCTGGAGCCAGCCTCGGAGCCTTGCTGCGGCGGTAGGCGAAGAATATGCTCAGGCCGATGGCCAGCGCAATCAGGGAGATAAAGAGGATGGGACGGGTATAGTCCGGCTCCCATCTCACGTTTACAATCTTCGGGCTGTCCATAAGCTCGGTGCCGCTGGAGTCGTCGGCTATCATCTTCCCTCCGAAGACACCGAGGATTCCAGACATGGCTACCTCGCTGGTATCCAGCGTCCATTGGGCCTCGCTCCCCGCCTTGTGCCAGGTGCCCCCACCGGTATCGCCGTAGGGAGATATCAAAGCCAGACGATAGTAAGTGTCGTAGTTGGCGATGACACTGCCCGGCATAGTTACCGTCAGGTTAAGGTCCTCGTCTCTGGCCGTTTCCCCGGTGGGAAGTTCCCAGTAGGCAAAGCGATACTGGGTGTCGGCTGTTTCCTCAACCTGGCTCGGGGCACTGGTTCTGATGTCATACCCCTCACTATACCAGCCGGTTCCGGTCACCCCACCGACCTCGCTGGGCTCTGTTTCAAACTCGACGTAATACTCAATATCGTAGTTAGCGATAATAGTCCCCGGCCCCGTGATTGTCAGGCTCAGGGCCTCACTGGTGACGGCTCCCCCGGTGGGCAGTTGCCAGTAAGAAAAGCTATACCGGGTGTCATCTGTATCTCCAACCAGGCTCGGGGCGGTGGTAGTGAATATATACCCATCGCGGTACCAGTCGCTGCCCGTCACTCCCCCGACCTCGCTGGGAACCGAGGTAACCTCGATGAAATACTCAGCCTGATATCTAAAATGGGCATCGGGGTAACTATCGCTCACCTCGATACTATCGTCTTCAGCCACGTATCTGATACTGGAATTGGTGGGGTCGGAAACGATATCGTCAACGGTTACCGTCTGGCTTGAATCCAGGTCAAGGCTTAGGTACACGGACTCACCACCCTCCAGGGCCGCCACCCAGTCCCCCTCCACGTAGACATTAGTCTCGCCTGCCGCCAGGCTGGAGGAAACACTGACGACCGATTCAAAGGTTCCTTCCTCAACGAAGAGGTTGAAACCCCGCTGGACAGTGAGCGGTGATGTCGAGCTATCAGTAACCCTGATGGTAAAGCTGTAGTAGCCGGCGGTATCGTCGTCCGGGGTCCCGGAAATAAGGCCGCTGCCACTACTCAGCGCCAGCCCGTCGGGCAGCGACCCGCTGGTGATAGACCAGCTATACGGAGACGTACCCCCGGTGACGCTGACGTATTCCGAGTAGCTAGTGTACTCGGTGGCGTCCGGTAAAGAGGTGGTCACGAAGGACAGGGGGGTTTGGGTAACGTTAATCACGAACCCCTGCTGGGGTGAAGTGCCGATTGTGTCGGTAACGGTAACGAAGAAGGCGTAGCTCCCGGTGGACGTCGGCTCGCCGGAGATAACCCCGGTGCTGGCACCAAGCGCCAGTCCGGGCGGCAGCGAACCGCTGGTGATAGACCAGGTACAGGGGCAGGTCAGCGGGGCGGCAACCAGTGTCGCCGTATAGGGCTGGTCGACCTCTCCTTCCGGTAGAGTGCTGGGCAGGATAGTCGGCGCTGCCCAAACCGGTTCGCTAATAATAAACGCGGCGCCCAGGAAGACGAGGGCGCTAACCGTAATCAGGCGACGCGCTAAATCGGCGGTCGTCACTAAAGAACGCCGGCCCGGCCGCTTAAAAGATTTCATCTCCCTCACTAAGGTCTATTATAGTGGTTAGCTCTACCATTAACAAATGTGCTCGGAAAGTTAAACCCTCCGACCCATTCTCAGGCGGCCTTGATTTCAGTCTAGCATAAAAACATGAACTTATTATGAACTAAAAGCGAAGATATCAGTGACTCGCTCACCCACACATTAGTCAAGAGTGCTAAAGCGCGCGCGGAAAGCTTTTTTGGGGTTCGCTCAGTAAACGAACGGAAGGATACCCCAACGGAGTAACAATCAGCTACAAACTGCCGTTACCGGGAAAAGAGCCATAAACACCGACCAGGTTCTACCTGTTGAACCCTTTGGTGGAGCTGGGGGGATTCGAACCCCCTACCTTTTGACTGCCAGTC
>CAZXVG010000114.1:0-4555 GCA_964644205.1 uncultured Dehalococcoidales bacterium
GAAGGCTTCGGCACCCAGGACAGCGCCGGCATAGAAAAGCTCAAGGAAGCCATAACCTCGATTCAGGACGACTTCGAAAAGATACTGGTTATCACCCATATCGAGGAATTAAGAGACGCCTTTCCCACCCGCATTAATGTCGTTAAGACTCAGGACGGCTCCACGCTGGAGGTAAGCTAGCCAGTCCGGGGGACACCCTTATAACTCAAGGGTAACGGAGATATCCTGCATTGCCTTGAGACCCAGCTCAACGAACTCGTTAAGCTCAAGCCCAAGCTCGCCACACGATGAAATCTGCTCCCGGTCCACCGCAGCCGCAAACCTGCTTTCCCTGAACCTCTTGAGCACCGATTTGGTGGTAAGTCCGGCCAGCTTCTTATCCGGCCTCACCAGAGCCGCCGCCGTAATCAGCCCGGTCAGAGGGTCGACGCAGAAAAGGGCCCTGTCCAGACGGCTCTCGCAGGGGACGCCGTGGGCCTGATTGTGACACAGAATGGCGCGCGCCATAGCCTGGCTCGCCCCCAGCTCCCGGGCCAGGTCGGCGCCCAGCTTGCTGTGGGCCTTCATATCCCCCTCGGTGAGCTCGACATCAATGTCGTGCAGGAGACCGGTAAGCCCCCACTCCTCCTCGTCCTCGTCCAGGCACTGGGCCAGGGCCCGCATCACCGCCTCGGTGGCCAGCATGTGCTTCACCAGGTTCCGGTTACCCACGTTCTCCCTGACGGAATTAAGCGCCTCTTTCCTGTCCATTCACGATTCCTCAGATAACCTCAACCAACCCCACCAGTTATTGTATCACAATAAAGACACGGGGTTCAGTGGGCCAAGGCATACCCCCTATCTTCGGCCAGCACCCGGCCGAGATACTGCCCCGTGGCCGAGGAAGCCTCCCGGCTTATCTCCTCAGGCGTGCCGGTGGCAATAACATAACCACCGCGGTCACCAGCCCCCGGCCCCAGGTCGATAATATAATCGGCGCTCTTAATCACGTCAAGGTGGTGCTCAATAACGATTACCGTGTTGCCGCCGTCGACCAGGCGCTGCAGCACCCTGAGCAGGGCGGCCACGTCATCAAAGGCGAGGCCGGTGGTCGGTTCGTCGAGGATATACAGGGTGCGCCCCGTAGACCGCCGCGATAGCTCGGTAGCCAGCTTTATCCGCTGCGCCTCGCCCCCGGAGAGGGTCGGGGCCGGCTGCCCCAGACGAATGTAACCCAGACCGACATCGCGCAGGGTGGCTAGCTTATTCCTTACCTTGGGGAAGTGCTCGAAGAAACCGAGCGCCGACTCCACCGTCATGTCCAGCACCTCGGCGATGTTCTTCCCCTTGAACCTGATCTCCAGGGCCTCGCGGTTATAGCGCTTGCCGCGGCACACTTCGCAGGGGACGGTCACGTCGGGCAGGAACTGCATCTCAATCTGGGTAAAGCCCTCGCCGCGACAGGCCTCACAACGCCCGCCCTTGACGTTAAAGGAGAACCGCCCCGGGGCATAGCCCCTCATCCTGGCCTCGGGAACGGTGGCAAAGAGCTCCCGAATCGGGGTGAAGGTGCCGGTGTAGGTGGCCGGATTACTGCGCGGGGTGCGCCCGATGGGCGACTGGTCGATATTGATTACCTTATCGATATGCTCCACGCCGAGGATAGCGTCACAGTCACCGGCCCGGTCCCGCGACCGGTAGAGCCGGCGGGCCAGGTTACGGTAGAGCACTTCGTCAATCAGGGTGCTCTTACCGCTGCCCGAGACCCCGGTGATGCCCACGAAACGGCCCAGGGGGATGTGGACATCGATATTCTTCAGATTGTTCTGCCGCGCCCCCTTGACCACGAGCTCGGCCCCGGAGCCGGGACGGCGTTTGGCGGGCAGGGGAATCTGCTTGGCCCCGCTCAAGTACTGGCCGGTGATTGAACTCTTCGTGTCCATGATGTCAGAAAGTGTCCCGGTAGCCACCACCCGGCCCCCGTGCTCCCCCGCCCCGGGCCCCATATCGATAATATGGTCGGCGGCACGCATCATGGCCTCGTCGTGCTCCACCACCAGTATGGTATTACCCAGGTCGCGGAGCCGTTTCAGGGTCTCAATCAGACGATAATCATCGGCGGGGTGCAGCCCCACCGTGGGCTCGTCACAGATATAGAGCACCCCCATCAGCCCGCTGCCTATCTGGGTGGCCAGACGAATCCGCTGCGCCTCGCCACCGGAGAGGGTAGCCGAAGGACGGTCCAGGGTGAGATAATCCAGGCCCACGTCCTCGAGGAAACCGAGCCGGGATCCAATCTCCTTCAGGATCTGGCGGGCAATCACCCGCTCACGCTCACTGAGTATCGACTCCTCCCCCCGGAGAGCCGCCACCCAGGCTACCGCCCGGGTAACCGACATCGAGCTAACCTCGATGATGTTCTTCCCGCCGATGGTTATCGCCAGGGACTCCGGCTTAAGACGCCTCCCCTGACACACGGGACACTCCCGGAACACCATGTAGCGCTCCATCATGCGCCGGGAGTTCTCCGACTCCGTATCCCGATAGAGCCTCTCCAGCCGGGGGATGACGCCCTCGTAGCCGGTGAAGTACTGCCTCACCCGACCGAAGCGGCGGTAGCTTACCAGCTCCCCCTGCTCGCCGTAAAGCACCAGGTTTAGCTGCTCCGGGGTCAAGTCCCGCACCGGGGCGTCCAGCGAAAACCCGTAGCGTCTCCCCAGGTCGTAGAGCTGCTCCAGATACCAGAACCCCGACTGATAGGGACGAATGGCCCCGTCGCTGATGGAGAGACCTTTATCGGGGATAATCAGGTCGGGGTCGAGCTCCTGCTTGAAGCCCAGCCCGCTACAGGCGGGGCAGGCGCCGTGGGGGCTGTTAAAGCTGAAGGTGCGGGGGGCAATCTCACCCAGGCTGATGCCGCAGTGCACACAGGCAAAGTGCTCCGAGAAGAGTAGCTCCTCGCCGCCGACGATGGACACCAGCACCACCCCGGCCCCCAGCTTGAGCGCCGTCTCCACGGAGTCGGCGATGCGGCTCTGGCTGCCGCCCTGCCCGACTACCAGCCGGTCAACCACCGCCTCAATGGAGTGCTTCTTATTCTTGTCCAGTTGAAACTCGCTAGCCAGCTCGGTGACCTGGCCGTCAACCCGAACCCGCGCGTAACCCGCCTTACGCAGGTCGTCGAACACCGCCTGATACTCGCCCTTACGGTCCCTGACCAGGGGGGCTAAAATCAGGGCCCGGCTGCCGGCGGGTATGGCCTGCACGGCATCGACAATCTGCTGCACGGTCTGCATGGCAATCTCGCGCCCGCAGCTGGGGCAGTGGGGGTGTCCTACCCGGGCGAAGAGCAGCCTCAGGTAGTCGTAAATCTCGGTTACCGTGCCCATGGTCGAGCGCGGGTTGCGGCTGGGCCCCTTCTGGTCGATAGATATGGCCGGGCTCAAGCCCTCGATATAGTCGACCTCGGGCTTTTCCATGCGGCCCAAGAACTGACGGGCATAAGCCGAGAGCGATTCCACGTAGCGGCGCTGCCCCTCGGCGTAGATGGTATCGAAGGCCAGCGAGCTCTTCCCCGAGCCAGAGACGCCGGTTATGACCACCAGCTTATCCCGGGGGATAGAGACGTCTATGTTCTTGAGATTATGCTCCCGCGCCCCTCTGACAACTATGGAATCCAGCGGCATAGTACCCTCCCCAATCGACAATTTAATTGTAGCACCAGACTCAAAAACAAGACAACAAAGGCTTAAATTGACACTGCGGAAGGCTTTGCAGTAACATAGCAGCGGACTGCTGACAGGCAATCTAGTTCCACAAGCCAAGGGGGAAGATAGCTATGGAAAACTACGAGATTAGGGTGCCGGGAAAGGTCCGTTTCGGTGCCGGCTGTACCGAGACCATGGGGGAAGAGGCCACCAAGATTGGCGCCAAGCGAGCGCTGATGGTTACCGACCCCGGCGTCTACCAGACGGGAATCACCGACCCGGTGAGGGAGAACCTGAGCAAGGCCGGTATCAAGGTCGATATCTTCTCCGAAGCGGAGCCGGAACCCACCTACTCAAAGCTGAACGCCACCGCCAAGGAGCTAGCTAAGAATAAATACGACCTGATGGTGGCCATCGGCGGCGGCTCAAGCATCGACACCGCCAAGGGGCTCTCTATCCTCTTCGCCCACGGCGGCGTCGGGCAGGACTACGGCGGTACGGACAAGGTGCCCGGTCCCGGTGTCCCGGTCTTCGCCTGTCCCACCACGGCCGGAACCGGGAGCGAGGTCACCAACATCGCCGTCTTTGACGACCGGGAGCGCGGTTTCAAGGAAGGCATCGTGAGCAACTACCTTCTGGCCCGCATCGCCTTCGTCGACCCCACCCTGACCTACGGCTGCCCGCCTAAGGTGACCGCCGCCTCGGGGATGGACGCCCTCATCCACGCCATCGAGGGCTACACCGGCAACAAGGCGTCTACCTTCAGCGACGCCATGGGCCTGGAGGCAATGCGGCTCATTACCGGCAGCCTGAGACGGGCCGTCAAGAACGGTTCGGATAAGGAAGCCCGCAACCAGATGTCGGAAGGC
>CAZXVG010000115.1:0-4524 GCA_964644205.1 uncultured Dehalococcoidales bacterium
TCGAGCCGGAGGCGCTCCAGGATGCCCTTATCCAAGCTCGAGAGGAGATAGCGGCACAAGCCAGGGAAGACCACCTCGACAGGCTGGTAGAGGAAGGGGTAATTACTCAGGAAGAGGCCGACCAGCTCAAGGATTGGTGGGAGGCAAGGCCGGACACAGCGCTATCACCAGGCCCCCTCTTTAGAGATGGCCCCGGCGGTCCCCAGATGGGCGGCTTTGGTCCTCACAAAGGCCTGCCTAACGGTCAGTGGGGACCCGGCGGCGACACTGAAGACACGACTACCCAGTGACACCAAGCGGCAAATAAGGTTGACGGTACGGTACCACTAGATATTGGGGAGCCTGGCTTAACTTGAGGAGCCGGGCTCCCCAGCAAAAGGGCGGCCATAGAGAGGTTACTAGAGATTACTGAATACAAGGCAGCCGAATGACTGATAGAAAACTGGTTATCTACTATACCCCTACCTGTCCCTACTGTAAAAGGGTCAAAGAATATCTCTCCCGGAAGGGCATCCCCTATGCTGCCTACAACGTGGCCGCAGACCGAGATGCTGCCCGGGAGATGGTAAAGAGGTCGGGGCAGCTTGGCGTCCCCGTGATTACCATCGACGACAGGGTAATCGTCGGCTTTAACCAGGCGCAGCTTGATAAACTCTTAAGCCCCGCAGCGTGCCCCGGCACCAGCGGGTGAGACCAGGTAGACCCAAACAAGGCTAGCCCGTTTCTCACGGTGCTATTAACACGGCAAGCAAACGCTAAGGGGGAGATATGAACGGTGGCAGACGCCGCGTGCTTTACGTCTTACTAGGTATCGGTATTGCGGCACTTATCGTTGGTCTGGTCTTTCTCTTTATGCACTCAGGCTAGGTAGCCCGGAGAGGGCGCGCCGTATGACAAAGAGTAGCAACCAGTATAATAAGCCCCCCAGCGCGCTCCACATGGTGACACGGTAAATCCGTCCTATGACAACGAGACGAAAACGAAATCGAGTAGTACCCTGATTTTTTATCTAATGTTCGGGTCTGGTTCATGTAGCGTTCATGTTAGCGTGCTAGACTTAAACCACAAAGCATGGAGGTCAGCTTAAAATGAAGGAAAATGCAGGAGAGGACAGGAAGAACGGCAACAAGGTTGGAAAACGGGTACGGCTTATCGCTACGTGCCAGCCTGATTCAGACGTCAAATGCGGCGACACCGGCACCATCTGGCACATAGTCTCCAGCAACGGCGTCGTACGCGTAAAGTGGGATAACGGGGCCAGATTAGACCTGCGCCCGGAAAAGGACGAATGGGAAGTGCTGAAGTCGTCCTAGTAAGAATAACAAACCCCTCGGGAAGGGAGGCCGATGAACAAACCGAAGTTACTTAAGATAGTACTGCCTATTGTCGCGGTGGTGGCGCTGGCTATTCCCCTGTCGGGCTGCGCCCTTAGGTCCGAGGCGGATACGGTGGCGGAGGAACAGGTGGTAACCGTAGCGCGGGGCGATATCACCATCGACATCGCCAGCGCCGGCAACCTGTCGTATTCCCGGCAGGAGGACCTGGCCTTTGAGATGGCGGGGACGGTGGAGGAGGTCCTGGTGGAGGCGGGCGATTACGTAGAAGAGGGACAACTACTGGCGACACTGAATGCCTCCGAATGGGAGGACGAGCTAAGCTCAAAAGAGCTCGACCTGATACAGGCCCAGATTGACCTCAGGAACGCGGAAATCGCTCAGGACAAGGCCATAAACCCGTATACCGACGATGAAATCGAGGATGCCGAAGAGGCGGTGGAGGATGCCGAATATGATCTAAACCGGATTGAAAGCGAGCTGAGATATGCCCTGATTCATGGCAGTAGCACCGAGGTTGCCAAATTGCAGACGGAGGCCTACAGCGCCCAGAGGACGCTCGACCTTGCCGAGGAGACGCTGGACGACATGCTCAATGAGCGTGACGAGAATGATATCGAAATCAAGGGAATGCAGCTGGAAATAGCCGAAAGCCGCCTGGAGAACGCCAAGGAGGCGGTCGAGGAGGCCCTTGAGGCTAGTCCGGAGATTACCGCCCCCTTCAGCGGCTTTGTCACCCAAGTCGATGTTTCCGGCGGCGACGAGGTCTTGAAGGGCACCGTGGCCGTACAGGTTGCCGACCCCAGCCGGTTCGAGGTCGAGCTTCTGGTAAGCGAGACGGACATATTCGACGTAGCGCTGGGGGGGGAGGCCTATGTTCAGGTGGATGCCATGGACTTGCCTGACCTGCCGGCCGAGGTGACCTACATCTCGCCGACGGCCACTATTTCATCGGGGGTGGTGAACTATGAAGTAAAGGTTGAGGTAGAGTCACTGGATACCATCCGCGAGCAGCAGCAGGAAGCGATGCAGGCGCGCCAGGAAGAGATGCAGGCCGCCGCCGAAGCGGCCGCCGCCGGGGAGATGCCGGAGCAACTTCAAGCGGCCATAGAAACGGGAGAGATTACCCAGGAGCAGGCGGAGGCGATGGTGCAGCAAATGCAGCAGATGCCGCAGATGGAGGGAGCAACACTTGAGGATATGCCGGGCATGATACCGGAGGGTCTTGAGCTCAAGGAGGGTCTCAGCGTCACCGTCAGCATCACGATTGAAGGGGTAAGCGACGCTCTGCTGGTGCCCAACGGGGCGATTACCTACCGCGGGGGAGCCGCCTACGTTCAGGTTATGTCCGCAGACGGCACCACCGAAGAGCGCTCGATACAAACCGGCATCAGCGACTGGCAGTACACCGAGGTAACCGATGGCTTGAGCGAGGGCGAACAGGTGCTCGTCCCCGAGACGACGGGTAGCGAGGCCGCGACAACCTCAGAACAGGGATTCCAGCGGCCATCAAACGCCATAATAATGCCGGGAATGGGAGGGGGCCCGCAAAGATGATCCGGCTGCAGGCCATCACCAAGGTCTATCCCATGGGGAAACGGGAGCTGGAGGTGCTTAAGGGGGTAAACCTGCACGTTAAACGGGGGGAAATGGTAGCTATCATGGGCCCCTCCGGCTCGGGGAAGACCACCATGCTTAATCTCATCGGCTGCCTGGATATCCCCAGTTCGGGGAGCTACTACCTGGAGGATAGAGAGGTCAGCCGCTTAAGCCCCGGCGAGCTGGCTCAGGTCAGGGCCAAGAAAATCGGCTTTATCTTCCAGACCTATAACCTGCTGCCCCAGCTTTCGGCCCTGGCTAATGTGGAGCTCGGCATGCGCTATGCCGGCTGCCCTGATACCGTCCGCTCCCGGGAGGCACTGGACCGGGTGGGGCTTTCCGAGCGCGCCAGCCACAAGCCCAGCGAGCTTTCCGGCGGAGAGCAGCAGCGGGTGTCCATCGCCCGGGCCCTGGTGAAAGACCCGCCTTTGATTCTAGCCGACGAGCCCACCGGCAATCTGGACAGTCACACCGGCGCGGAGATAATGTCCATCCTCGCCGAGCTGCATAAAGAGCAGGGTAACACCCTGGTCATGATTACCCACGAAGCCGATATCGCTCACTACTGCCAGCGGGTCATCCACATTAAGGACGGCCAGGTAGAGTGGGAGGAGGAACTATGAAGCGGTGGCTGGAGTCTCTGGTTAATACCTGGGAAGGAGTCAAGGCGCACAAGCTGCGCAGCTCTCTCACCATACTGGGCATCGTTATCGGCGTCGCCTCTGTAATCTCCCTGATGTCCATCGGTAGAGGCACCCAGGCGCAGATTCTATCCAATATCGAGTCCCTGGGCTCAAATCTTATCACCGTCTCGCCCGGGATGAGTTTCGAGAGGGGGGGAGTCATGGGGGCCTCCGGCAGCGCCACCACCCTTACTCAGGAAGATGCCGAGGCCATCGCGGAACAGGTCCCTTATGTTGCTGCGGTAGCGCCTTATTCGTCATCCTCTCAACAGCTAATCTACGGTAGTAATAATGTGAACTCCCAGGTCATCGGGGTAACCCCCGCCTACCAGGAGGCGTACAACCTGGAGACAGCCGAGGGTGCTTTCATCTCGGAGTATAACTATCAGAACGGGTCTAAGGTGGCCGTTATCGGCAGCAACGTGGAGGAGGAGTTGTTCGAAGGAGCCAGTGCCGTCGGCCAGCAGATAAGAATGGGCACCAGCATCGTCACTGTGATGGGCGTCCTGGAAAGCAAGGGGAGCTCCATGATGGGCTCGACCGACGACGCCATCCTGATTCCATTGAGCACCCTCCAGCAGACCATCAGCCAGCAGCGGACCAGCACCGGAGAGCACCTAGTCAGCTCCATAGCGGTAACGGTCAGTGACCAGGGCCAATCGGACTACGTGGTCAGTGAAATCACCGAACTGCTTCGTTCCCGGCACGGCCTGGCTTCCACGGATGACGACGATTTCAGCATCGGCTCCATGGAGGAGCTGGTAAGCACCGTCTCAGAAACCACGGAGACGCTGACCCTCTTCCTAGGCGCCATCGCCGGTATCGCCCTGCTGGTGGGCGGTATCGGGGTGATGAACATCATGCTCGTCTCCGTGGTTGAGAGGACCCGGGAGATAGGCATCCGCAAG
>CAZXVG010000116.1:0-4490 GCA_964644205.1 uncultured Dehalococcoidales bacterium
CGGCCCCTGCCCGGTATGGAGGGGCTGGTGCCCGCGTCCCGCCGCCAGCAGAAGCACCTGCCCACCGCAGCCGAGATTCAGACAATCGTGGAGGAAATCCTGGCCAGTAAGGAGATGTCTCAGCGAGAGGAGGTCAAGCCTAAAATGGAGACTGCTAAGGTTAAGTCGAGGGTGAAGGCTGATGGCAAGGTCAGCCTGACGGAGAATGCCCTTCGTGTCCTGGAGAAAAGGTATCTCAGGAAGGATGCCCAGGGTCAGGTTATGGAGACGCCGGAGGAGATGTTCCGCCGCGTGGCCGGGGCTATCGCTGCGGCTGAGCTTGAGTACCATGCCCAGGCCGATGTTAAGGCGCAGGAAGCAGAGTTCTACCGGCTGATGGCCGGCCTTGAGTTTCTGCCCAATTCCCCGACCCTGATGAATGCCGGGCGCGAGCTGGGACAGCTCTCCGCCTGCTTTGTCCTCCCCGTCGAGGACTCTATGGAGTCTATCTTCGATGCCGTCAAGAACACCGCCCTGATACACAAGAGCGGCGGCGGCACCGGTTTTTCCTTCTCCCGCTTGAGGCCGGAGAGTGACCGGGTGGGCTCTACCGGCGGGGTCGCCAGCGGTCCGGTCTCCTTCATCCGTGCCTTTGACATTGCCACCGACGTCATTAAGCAGGGGGGGATGCGCCGCGGCGCCAACATGGGTATCCTCAGCGTCACTCACCCCGATATCAAGAAGTTCATCACCTCCAAGGATGACCCTACGGTGCTCACCAACTTTAATATCTCCGTGGCCGTAACCAGCGACTTCATGGAGGCGGTTAAGGCCGGCGCCGATTATGACCTGATAAACCCGCGCACCGGAGAGGTTACCGCTAAGCAGAACGCCAAAGAGGTGTTCGACAAGATGGTGGCTATGGCCTGGAAGACGGGCGACCCGGGTATCGTCTTCATCGACCGTATCAATCAGGATAACCCGACCCCCCACCTGGGCAGCATCGAGAGCACCAACCCCTGTGGCGAGCAGCCGCTGCTCCCCCACGAGTCCTGTAACCTGGGCTCCATCAATCTCTCCCTGATGGTGAAGGCCGAGGACGGCTCCTGTGAGATTGACTATCCCCGGCTGGCGGAGACGATAAAGACCACCGTCCGCTTCCTGGACAACGTCATCGAGGTCAACCGCTTCCCCCTGCCGCAGATAGCGGAGATGACCAAGAAGTCGCGCAAGATAGGGCTCGGGGTGATGGGCTTTGCCGATATGCTCATCAGGCTGGGCATCCCCTACAACTCCGAGGCGGCCCTGGAGGTCGGGGCCGAGATTATGAACTTCGTCACCGAGGAAGCTGCTAAGGCTTCGCAGGGGCTGGCCCGGGAGCGGGGGGCCTTCCCGGCTTTTAAAGGCAGCATCTACGATGAGCCCGGTGCCCCCGAGATAAGAAACGCCTCGTGCACCACCATTGCCCCCACCGGCACCCTGAGCATCATCGCCGGCTGCTCCAGCGGCATCGAGCCCCTCTTTGCCCTGAGCTACAAGCGCCATATCCTGGACGGCGACGAGTTTATCGAGGTGAACCCCTATTTTGAGGCGGTAGCCAAGGAGGGGGGCTTCTACTCCGAGGAGCTGATGCGTAAGCTGGCGGAGGGGGTTAGCCTTCATGAGATAGACGAGGTGCCCGACGATGTCAAGCGGGTGTTTGTGACCGCCCATGAGATAACCCCCGAATGGCACGTCAGGATGCAGGCTGCCTTCCAGCGGCACACCCACAACGCCGTCTCCAAGACGGTCAACTTCCCCCGGGAGGCGACCCCGGAGGACGTGGCCCGGGTCTATATGCTGGCCTACGAGGAAGGGATCAAGGGGATAACCATCTACCGGGACGGCAGCCGTGAGGGGCAGGTGCTCACCACCGGTAAGACGGAGAAGAAGACCGATGGTGCCGTGCTCAGCCCCAGAAAGAGGGCCAAGACGACCTCGGGGGTGACGGAGCGGGTGACCACGGGCTGCGGCTATATCTACGTCACCGTGAACTCGGACGACGAGGGGATATGCGAGGTCTTCTCCACCCTGGGTAAGGCCGGGGGCTGTGCCCAGGCCCAGCTTGAAGCCATCTGCCGCCTCATCTCGCTGGCGCTGCGTTCCGGGGTGGACGTGGCTTCGGTGGTGAGGCAGCTAAGGGGCATCCGCTGTCCCTCCATCGCCTGGGAGGAGGGTAAGTCCATCCTCTCCTGCGCCGATGCCATCGCCAGCGTGCTGGAGAAGCACACCACCGGCTATGAGGGTAAGCCCCGGCCTGAGGACTACGGCCTGGCCAAGAACCTGGCCGGGCAGTGCCCCGACTGCGGTAACCTGCTCGTCTATCAGGAGGGGTGCTTCGTCTGCCCCAGCTGCGGCTATACCAAGTGCTAGAGTATTAAAATCAGGTAATAGGAGGATTATGAAAATGGCTGAACAACCGGCAAAAAAAGAAGTTAAGATTACCTTCCCGGAGGCTCTCAGAGGCGGCGTGTATTCAAATACTATGTTCATTACCCATACTAAAGAAGAGTTTATCCTGGACTTCATGATGATAACGCCGCCGGTGGGTACGGTGACGGCGCGGGTGATTACCAGCCCGGGGCATATGAAGCGCATGGTCTCGGCGCTTGCCGAGAACCTGAAGAGGTACGAAGCTAAGTTCGGTAAGCTCACCGAGGCCCCCGAGCCCCCCAGGCCGGCCATGGGCTTTCACCCGCCGGAATAGTAGATTATTACCTGTTTCCGCCCCTTATGATGGCCTTCGCCGGGCCTAGCCGGCTAGCCCGCCGTTTGCCCATTCGCAATTCTGTCTCCCAGGCTGTATAATTGATTTAAAGCATTAGTCTACATAAAGTTATATTGGAAGGTGATATATGGCGGATAGCAACGAGCGGGTGATGATCTTCATCGACGGCAGTAACCTCTACCACTCCCTCAAGGGCTTCTTCAAGAGGACCGATATCGACATCGGTAAGCTGTCTAGGAAGCTGCTGGATAGGCGGCGTCTGGTGAGGATATACTACTACAATGCCAAGGTGGGTCTTAAGGAAGAGCCGCAGCGTTACCGCGACCAGCAGGCCTTTTTTGGTAGCGTCAATGCCATTCCCTACAGCGAGCTGCGTCTGGGGCGCCTCGTTTACCACAACTGGCCCAACAGCCCGCCCTATGAGAAGGGGGTCGATATCCAGCTGGCTACCGATATGATAACCCACAGCTTTAAGAATAACTATGATGTGGCGGTTCTGGTGGCCGGCGACAACGACTTTGTGGGCGCCATCCAGGCGGTTAAGGACAACGGCAAGAACGTCGAGGTCGCCCTGTTCGGTAAGGAGCGAACTTCCTACCGGCTGCGCATGGTGGCCGACAAGGTGGTAACCATAAACTCCAAGTTTCTCAAGGGCTGCTGGAAGTAAGAGCCTCATGGGTTGGGACGCGGTTAAGCGGGCCCGGCGGCGACTCTCCCGGGAGCAGGGCACCATCGTTAAGGACTGGGGGGGCAGACTCCCCATCGCCCTCATCTACCCCAACTCCTACTACGTGGGTATGTCCTGTCTCGGCGTACATGCCCTCTACCAGCTGCTTAATAGCTACCGCACGGTCGTCTGCGAGCGGGTCTTCCATGATAGGGAGGACCGGCTCCCTTTAAGCCTGGAGTCGCAGCGTCCCCTGGCCGATTTTGCCGTCCTTGCCTTCTCACTTAACTACGAGGTCGATTACCTGAATGTGGTGCCGCTTCTCAAGGCCAGCGGTATCCCCTTATATGCTGCGGAGCGTAGTGAGGGCCACCCGCTGGTGGTGGCGGGCGGGCCCTGTCTTACGGCGAACCCGCTGCCCTTAGCCCCCTTTTTCGATGTCGTCTTTCTCGGCGAGGCGGAGCCGATACTGCCGGGGCTGGTCTCCCGGCTGTCTGAGGGGGTAGGGGAGGGGCGTGATGGGCTGCTCGGGGCGCTGGCCTCGCTTCCGGGGAGCTATCTACCGCAGTTCCCCTCTGATAAGCCGCCCCTGCGACAGTGGCTCCGGGACCTGGACGAAGCTCCCACCGCCTCCACCGTCTTTACCCGGGACACCGAGCTCGGGGACTTGTTTCTGGTCGAGGTGGGGCGGGGGTGCGGCTGGGGGTGTCCCTTCTGTCTGGTGGGGAGCACCCTGGGCCCGGTGCGCTTTCGCTCGGTAGGTAGCCTGCTCTCCCAGGCGGAGCGGGGGCTCCGCTACCGGCGGCGGGTGGGGCTGGTGGGGCCGGCGGTTAGCGACCACCCTGAGATAGAGGAGCTTTTAACGAGCCTGTGCCGCATGGGGGCCGGTCTCTCCGTCAGCTCCTTACGCGTAAAACCCCTCTCTTCGGTGGTGCTAGCGATGCTGGCCGAGGGGGGAGCGCAGTCTATCTCCCTGGCCCCGGAGGCCGGTTCCCAGCAGCTGCGCCGTCGGGTCAAGAGGGGTATCTCCGATGACGATGTCCTGGAGGCGGTAGCTAAGATTGCCGGGCTCGGCAT
>CAZXVG010000117.1:0-4481 GCA_964644205.1 uncultured Dehalococcoidales bacterium
GAGGACATGCTGATGTGCACGATGGCTTCGGCGTCCTGAGCCAGGTCGGTGAAAAACTGGGCGAACTCAGCAATATTAGCGGTCGAGGTCTTGGGCAGGTTTTCCTTGGTGTCCAGGCGGGCGTAGAGTTCGTCCATGTCTATCTCCGTGTCCAGATAGGTCTTACCGTCCATGATAATGGGCACCGGAATCATGCTGAAGCCGTATTTCTGGGCCATTTCCGGAAGTATGGTTCCCGAGTCACTGCTGACGACTACCTTTTCCATCTTTGCACCTCGCGTCGTTTCTCAGACTGTATTAGGCCGGCGGCGGCTCGTGAAGCCAGACCGGGCGGGCCAGTAGTAACCCATTCCGGTAACGACCATCCGTTACATATCGGGACGCCATCGGGAAGGCACGGACGAGAAGAAAGGGCCTCTACTAACGGGCTGTATTACCATTGGTCAAAGACAGGGCTCTGTCCCCGGATAGTCTACCCAGGATATTACTATCTGGACTACGATTTGTCAATACACCTGATAAACAAACCGTGGACTTGCCGGAATTCCACGCCACTGCTCGGGCTTTGGTAGTTCTGACCACTTGGGATGATGTGAACAGGTCAGGCGGAACTTTTGCCTGGGTAATCGGAAGGGGCAGGGTAGAGTCGCCCCGAGCGGGCTCGGAGCGCTCGTTACCCCGCCCCTTTTATGCGTGCAGTCGCTTAGCTCGCGCTGGGGTCTAGAATCCGCCCTACGAAGAGAAGGGCCCCGGTCTCGATATCCCGAATCATGAAGATGAAGGGACGGTCGATATTAACGGTTACCGGTTGTGCCGGTACGGCGGTAAGCCCCACAATAACCGCCGTGGCCGCCGCCGCCTCTGTTCCGGCCTCGTCCACCGAGACAAAGGCCTTGTGCACGACATCGGTGATGAACAGGTCGTGACTACCATCCATGCCGGAAAGGTCGGCTTCATCCGAAAAGGCAGCCGGCATCCCCATATCCGACAGGGTGGCCTTAAGGTCGAAGCTGGACTCGAACTCGAACTTGGGCATGGTAAGGGCTACCTCTTGATAGCGGATGCTGTCCAGAATCCCCTCTAGCTTGGGGAAATCGAGTGAGCCTTCGAAGGTGGGGAATTGGCCGCTTTCCGGAAGCAGAATCACCATCGAGAGCTCGTTACCGTCGTAGGGTAGCTCAACTGCCTGATAGTTATCGCCCTCGGCATAGCCGAATGAGTCCGTCTGCCTCATCATGGGCACCGTTACCTGGTCGCCGTTAATCAGGTGGAAAAGGCCGTCACTGGTGGCATGCTCGCTGAAGGGGAATGCCCAGGCGGCGTTGAAGTAGATGGCGTTGGTCAGCACCAGGCGGGTCAGCGAGTTTATCATTCCCTGGGGGATGAGGTCTTTAATCTTGCCCTCGGTCTGCTCGCTGACCCAGTCGTTAATGGTAATGCGTGACTCCTCGGGGGCCCCTATGAAGTCCAGTATCCTGAGGCCGGCGCCGTAGTTTTCCGCCAGGGTGTCGAGGAAGTCGTTGAGGAATTCGTAGTCCTTCTGCCCCCAGATGGCGTTAACGATATTCAGCCGGAAACCCTCGTCATCCTTACCCTTGGCCCCTTCACCGCGCTTGGCGAGTTCAATGGCAAGGCTGTTGAAGGCCGGGTGCAGCCTGTCCTGTGGCAGACCGAAGTCTAGAGCCCGGGCCATCTGCTCCTCTGTTTCCCCGCGGGCCCCGGCATAGGTCATGGCCAGCGCCAGCGAAATACTGTAGGGAGAGTAGAAAAGGTTGCCGTCGTTCGTTTTCAGTTGTTGATAGAGGTCCAGAGCGAAGGTGCTGTTATCGCTGACTAGCTCGTCGAGGTCGCCCTGGGGTACGTCGGGCGAAGTAATCCTGGGCTTATCCGATTTTAGTACGCTGGCCTCGGCCGGGGTCGACGCTGGCGGAGCGCAGGCGGTAAGTCCGGTTAAGAGGATGGCTATCGAGGTAAGTACCATTATTATCTTCATAGAATCACCTCTCCCATTAGTGTCATCAATCTATTATAACGAAAACCACGGGCCGAGGTTAGCGGAGCACGGGTGAGCTTTCCAGGTAATCGTGCGCTGGCGCTAAGTCAGATTCGGTTGACTGTTGACCTACGAGTGGTATTCCCACTGACAGCAGACGTCGTCTTTGGACTTTCTGGGCAGGGTTTTCAGACACTTCACGGATATATTCGGGCTGAACAGGGCAGCTATGCCCTGGTAGATTTTAGGGCAGATAGACTGGCAGACCCTATTCTCACTTCCTTCGCCTTTATTCTCCAGGGCATCTACGGTGGGACAGTAGTTGACGGTTAGTACGGCACTGTTCTTGTCCTTTAATTCTATATGTGACCTGGTGAGCTGGAACCAGGGGCTGAGCTGGGTAGTTTTCAGTAGTGCCGCTAGGTCATTCCCCCTTATCTTAAGGTATCTCCTAATCATTACGGTTTCATATCTTACGATATCTTCCCATGTTTCCGCGTCGCATATCAGGGCACCCTCCTCGCCGAAGCGGTCTCTGACCCGCCGGTACCAGAAACCGTCCAGGCCCAGAAAGAGCTTGGCATATAGCCTGGCTATTTCAGCAAGCGTATCTTGACTGAAGTCTTCCAGCCTTAGTTCAGGTATCAGGGCCTTACTATAGTCACTGAGCTTTTCCATGGTTACCCCATCATGATTATATCATTAGCGGTAAAGAGGGTAGAACCAAGATACTCAAGTTAAAAGGGGGGAAGGGTTATCCCGGGCTAGCTATGACTTCATCGCTGGCAACGAGCTTTCGTTTGGGAAGGAAAAAGGAGACTACCAGGCTCACCCCGAGAACCCCGGCCAGGGTATAGAAGGTAACTCGCATGGCATTATCCGCCGCCTCGACCCCTATCTCTTTAAGCTCTCCGATGTATTCATCCGGATACTGGCTCACTGTTTCCTTGACCTTATTTATGAATTCCTTGTGCTCCATCTGCTTGAAGGTGTCGGTAAGCAAGACCGTGAGCTCGTTCTTGTCTTCTTGGGGAAGGGTGGCACTGCCGTTAACCCCGACGACCAGGCTTGACAGGACGAAGGCCAGCATGAGCGCCCCTACGGCGGCCGTCCCGATAGACCTTCCCAGGTTGAGGAAGGTGCTGTACAGCCCGGTGGCTTCATCGGCCTCGTTTCGTTTTGCCGCAGATAGGGTTATGTTCCCAATCTGGGACAGCGAGAGACCCATACCGGCACCGATTAGGGTAAGCCCCGGTGCCAGGCTCGTCATGGTCATCTCCGGGCTGAAGGAATTCGCTGCCAGAATGGTTCCGCCAATCATAACGGCTATCCCAATCATAGTGAGGTATCTCATCTGGAGCCGGGACGCCAGGCGGGCGGTTGCCAGGCTCAGTACCAGCATGGCCATGGTCAGCGGTAAGAGGGTTATCCCCGTCTCAAAGGCGTTGGCGCGCATCATTACCTGCAGGAAGTACGGCACACAAAACAGCGTTGCCCCGATACTCATTTGCAATATCAGGTTCGTCGAGGTTCCCGCCATGAAATGCCTGTTCCGGAACAGGGAGGTAGGTACCAGGGGCTCCTTCCCTTTTCTCTCCTGTCTCTTCAGCCACAGCCAGAATAGCAGCATGAGGACGCCTCCGGTAATCATGAGTAGCGGGGCCACTGAAATCCCGAAGGGCGCAATCTTAAGCCCGCCCACTACCATTGGTTTCACCGCCCGCCACAGGCCATAGGTATTGATGCCTATCACTCCGGCCACCAGGCAGACCAGGCCGGTGGCGGATAGCGCCACGCCACCCAAGTCCAGCCCCGGTCTTTTTTCCGCCTTTGTCGGCCCCACCAGGACGCGGGAGAGGGCGAGTACGGCGGCAACGATGAAGGCCTCCATGCCGAACGCCCAGCGCCAGCTGACATACGTGGTGAACAGGCCGCCGATGATGGGGCCGATGGCGGCGCCACCCACCAGAATCGCTGAGTAGACCGCAAAGGCGCGCACCCTGTCTTTCCCGGCATAGGTGTTCATAAGAAACGATAGTATCGTCGGTAGTATCATGGCGGCACCGATACCTTCAATCACCGACCACCCGGTAATCAGCACCACTATATTGGGGCTGAGAGCGGCCGTTATGGTGCCTATCCCATAGAGGATGATGCCGATGATGAAGATACGTTTCGTGCCGAAAATCTTAGCCAGTTTGGCACCGAGAAGCATCCCGGCCGCCATAACCAGCGAGTATACCGCTATCGCCAGCTGAATGTACTGTATTTCGGTATTGAGGTCCTGGGCCAAATTGGTAATGGCGACGTTCATCATGGTGGTATCAATGGCAATGATGAATATCGCCAGGGACACCGTAATCAGCACATACCATTTCTTCATCGCTTACTACTGCTCCAGCGGCATGTCGTTTTAGTCTGCCGCGCTTATGCCCCCGGATTCTCCTGACGTATCATACACGAGCCGAAGGCGTTAGGCAATGGCCTG
>CAZXVG010000118.1:0-4465 GCA_964644205.1 uncultured Dehalococcoidales bacterium
GTAACACCTAACCGGTAAGCCAAGGGCCCCCCGAGAAATCGGGGGGCCCTTTTTTGTGGCTAAGGAGCCGGGGAACGCCGGGGGAACCCTAATCCAGGTAATTTAATTTGACACTGCTGATAGTGCCTTGATATACCTTCAAGGCTGATTTGTGGGCAGGCAGGTTTTCAGCGGCCTCCCGCCGCATCTGGAAGATGACTTCCCGGCTTCTCGATACTATAAGCGTAATAGAAACAGGGAGGGGAACAGTGGCTAAAGGAAGAATGCAGCTATTCGGCGAGAAAATCTTCGAGGAATTCAAGAAGTGCGGCATCACGCACATCGTCTGGCTCCCCTGCTTCCAGCTCGGCTTCATATACGACGTCATGATGAAACAGAGCGAAATCGAGCTGGTTCCGGTCTGCCGCGAGGGGGAAGGGGTGGCGGTGGCCGCCGGCCTTGCCCTGGGCGGTAAGAAACCGATAGTACTCTATCAGAATACCGGCATCTATGAGTCCGGGGACTCGATGCGGATGGTAACCTTCGAGCTTCATGTGCCCCTGCTGATAATGCTCGGCTACCGTGGTTGGAAGGGGACCGATTCCGCCGGTGTTGTTATGGAGCCGACTATGGATGCCTGGCAGGTAAATTACCACGTAATGAAGAGCGTGGAGGACGTGGGTATGATATCCCTCGCCGACAAGGAGGCGCAGGAGGCCAGGAAGCCAGTGGCTATTCTAGTAGTAGGGGAGGAACCGTAATGATTGAAAGTATGGACGCAGTAAAGGTTATCTCCGAGCACCGCGGCGAGGCTCTCATCATCGCTGAGATGACGCCGGGTACTGAGCTACCGATAGTAACCACCCGCCCCGAACTCGACCTCCCCTTTAACTGGGCAGCTATGGGGAAAAGCTCATCGGTGGGCCTGGGGCTGGCCCTGGCCCGGCCTGACCGGAAGGTCTTCGTGATGGATGGCGACGGCTCGCTGCTCAACAACCTGGGTATCTTGATGACGGTTGGTAATGCGGCCCCACGGAACTTCGTCCACTTCCTGTTTGACAACGGCGTTTACCGCTGCACCGGGGGGCAGAGACTGCCCAAGGTGGGCGGGGTTGATTTCTCAGCGCTGGCTTTGGAGGCGGGATACGCCAGTATCCACAAGTTTTCCGATGTGGCCACCCTGGAGAAGTCGATTGACAGCGTCATCAGTGAGGCCGGCCCTACCTTTGTTCACCTCAAGATTGTGCCCGGCGCCGGGCCGAATTACCCCTATGTCCGGGTGAGCGACTGTGTCGACGCCTTCCGCGAGGCCCTGGCCAAGTCTTAGGCATCATCTAAAGAGAGTTTAGTTTCCGTGCCCCGATGGATAAGTCGGGGCACAACTATATCTGACACCGGAACGGGGGCAGATGGGTTTGGAAGGGGTGTCTCCCGGCTTAGGAGCGCTTCAGGGTTTCCCGAAAGCGGCCGACTACATCGCGCGCCGGAAGGTAGGGGAAGGCTGGTTTCTCTAGGGACGGGGCAACCTTGAGGCAGACGAAGCTGGGGCCTGCCTGATTAATTACACTGTCGATGTTGCTCTCCAGGGTCTCTACGTCGGCGAATTCAGAGACGTTGGGGTATCCGGCGTCCCGGGCGAAGGCGGCAAAGCTGATTTGGCCGCGTCGGGGGAGGGGCTGACCTCCGGTACACCGGTAGACCCCGTTATCGAACAGGAAGTGAACAAAGTTGGGTGGGGCCATGTTGGCGATGCTCACCAGGCTGCCCAGGTTCATGAGCAGGGCACCGTCGGCGTCCAGTACCAGGACCTTTCGGTCGGGCCGGGCCAGGGCTATGCCCAGAGCCACTGAAGAGGCCTTACCCATTGCCGACCAGTGCCACGAGAGGTCCCACTCCGGCTTGGTGGTTACCACGGGTAACTCGGTGCCCGGTGTCATGGTAGCTACGATAAGCGCCTCGCCCCGGTGCTCGGATATAACCTTTACCGCTTCAAAGCTCTCCATCATGGTTACGCTACTCCGTTGCAATTAGAATGGCCACCGGCTTACTGGTCTCCTGCGCCTCCTTATCGGCGAGGGATATCTTGCCCACGTCCTCATCGCTCTTCATCAGGTGATACTTGATACCCCAGGCGTTGAGCGTGGGCTCAAGGAGGATGCCGGCGGAATCGGTTATCGGGGAATCGCCCTTCCAGCCCAGGTAGCTAATTATCATCAGCAGGGGCAGACGGAGCTCTAGGGCCACGGTCCTAATCGAGTCCCCCGATTCATAAAGGCCGGTGTTCTGAAAGAGTAATAGCGGCTTCTTACCGCCTATGACCAGGCCGGCGGCGATGGCTATCCCCTCCCCCTCACGGCAGAACGGGACCGGAATAATCTCCTTTTGCTTCAGCAGGATGTCGTGTATGAAACGGAGCTTGGTATCGGTAAGGAATACGAGGTGGGTAACGCCGCACTTCCTTATTTCACCGAGGACCCTCTCCGCCGTTAGTTCCCCCTGGGCCATGTATCGCCTCCGTCCCGCGCTCTCGTTGGGCGTCGGGTAGCTAGCTTCCCTTTATCTCTTATCCCCTCTTCTAAAATCTTACCAAGAATGCTTTATCTTATCAACAATCTGGGAGAACCAGGGCTTGACTTGGGGCAGACCGCGGATTTTTGGGGGAGAAATGGGCGATACTGGACTTGAACCAGTGACCTCTGCGATGTCAACGCAGCGCTCTGACCAACTGAGCTAACCGCCCCCTAATAGGGATTCTACTAGATGTCTTTAGCGCCGTCAAGCTGCCGGCCGCGGATTCTGTTATCGAAGAAGCTCACCAGGAAGAGCAGGCAGAGGCTGATTCCCAGGCTGCCTAAGTCCAGGTACTTGATGGCGAGTATCTTGCTGATAAGGGCGGCACTGCCGCCGCCGATAATGGCCGCCAGCGCCCCCAGCGGGGTCACCCGGAGCCGTTCCCGGTAGAACCCGGCGAGCACGGGCATAATCACCCCCCCGGTATATATGGTATAGGCGAAGAGAAGGGCGCTTATCACCCCGTTCAGGGTCAGGGCCAGGGCCAGGGCGGCGATACCTATGATGGCCATCGCCCAGCGGGAATAGGCCACGGTCTTCGCCGGGCTGAGCGGCTTAAGGGCCCCGATGATGTCCACGGTCAGTATCGTGCTGGCGCTCATTAGGCAGGTATCGGCTGAGGACATGAGCGCTCCGAGCAGAGCGGCCAGGACGACCCCGCCCAGGAAGGGGGGCATGAACTCCGTTATGATAACCGGCAGGGCCTGTTCCGGAGCTATCTGGGGGAAGAGGGCCGAGGCCCCCATGCCAATCAGGGTAATGCCGAAGGCGATGGGGACGATAATCAGGGCCGCCCAGAGCACGGATTTCCGGGCGGTTCTGGTGTCCCGGGCACAGAAGAGACGGGAATACATGTCAGGCCCGACGACATAGGTCAGCCCGACCAGGAAGAGCAGCGAGACCAGCTCGTAAGCGGAGAACTGGGGGCTGGTGGGGAAGCTGAAATGCCCCGCCGGCAGTACGCTGGCGAGCCCACTCCAGCCGCCGAGTCGCGACAGCACCAGGGCCAGGCCGCCGAAGACGCCGGCCAGGATTATCCCGGTCTGTACGGCATCGGTGCGGATGACAGCCTGCTGGCCGCCCAGCACGGAGTAGGTGATAAAGATAGTGGTAAAGATTACCATCCACATTAGCGGGCTGCCTATGCCCAGGACGCCCAGCAGCGTCCCTGAGGCTATAATCTGGGCGGCGATGACGCCCACCCAGGCGACCACGATGAGGATTGAAGCCGCCAGGCCAACCCGCTTGTCGTACTGCTTGGCTACCAGCTCGGGCAGGGTGTAGAGCCCGAAGGCCCTCACCTTCTTGGCCAGGAAGAGCCCCAGAACCACGAGCCCGATGCTGCCCACCAGAAGCCACCAGGCCCCGCTTAGGCCGCGGCTGAAACCCAGCCCGGCCATACCTACAGTGGCTGAGCCGCCGACGATAGTGGCCAGTAGCGAGCCGGTGATGAGCAGGGTGCTTCCCTTCCTGCCGGCGACGAAGAAATCATCAATCCCCCGCGCCTGCTTGCGGCTCACTATCCCGATGATAATCATGACTGAGAAATAGGCGACAATAATTACTAGCTGGAGCATGGTACCCCTTTCGTTATCAGGTTAACGGCGTATATAAAAACGTCCCTAGAAGCTAGGTTAAATAATCGGGGGGTGGCCCTGCCCCTGGAAACCGGGGGCAGCCTTGTGTGCCTCAAGTTTTATCTCTTTCTAGAGAGCGAAGTTTGATTTATTTCCCGAGACGGGATATAATCTATAAGCTCGATACTCATAGACTGGACAGTCGAGATAAAGCCAGTGTCCTGTACTCATTTTACCAGAATCTCAAGCAAAGTTAATAGTGTGATTAACAAAAGGGGATAAGCCATGAATAGATTTAAGGGAGCTCATTACCTGCTTTGCTTGGCTCTGCTCCTTGG
>CAZXVG010000119.1:0-1747 GCA_964644205.1 uncultured Dehalococcoidales bacterium
TCCCGGTGTGGCACGACGACCAGCAGGGAACCGCCGCCGTCACCCTGGCCGGGCTGATTAACGCCCTGAAGATTGTGGGGAAGAAGATAGCCGAGGTAGGTGTGACCTTTATCGGGGTGGGCGCCGCCAACGTGGCCATTGCCCGCTTGCTCTTCGCCGCCGGCGTTAAGCCGGAGAACACCATCTTCGTTGACAGTAGCGGCATTCTGCACGCCGGGAGGGCCGACCTTGAGGCCAAGCAGGCGGATAACCCCTACAAGTGGGACCTGTGTCAGAGGACTAACCCCGGAGGCAGGACGGGCGGTATCGCCGAGGCGCTCAAGGGGGTTGACGTGGCCATCTCGCTTTCCAAGTCGGGGCCGGATACCATCAAGCCGGAGTGGCTTAAGGGCATGGCGAAGGACGCCGTCCTCTTTGCCTGCGCCAACCCGATTCCGGAAATCTGGCCCTGGGAGGCAAAGGAAGCCGGCGTCAGGATTGTGGCTACCGGCAGGTCGGACTTTCCCAATCAGGTGAATAACTCCACCGGTTTCCCGGCTATCTTCCGGGGCACCCTGGACGTCAAGGCGAGGACGATTACCGATGAGATGTGCCTGGCCGCCGCTTACGAGCTGGCCAGGTGCGCCGAGGAGCGGGGGATACACGAGGAGTATATCAGCCCCACCATGGCGGAGTGGGAGGTCTTCGTCCGTGAGGCGGTGGCCGTGGGCATGAAGGCCATCGAGCAGGGCGTGGCCCGGGAAACCCCGAGCCGCGAGGAGCTCACCAGACGGGCCGAGAAGATGATTAAGGAGTCGAGGGAGGCCACCGGCCTCCTGATGAGCTCCGGGCTAATCCCGCCGGTGCCCGAATCATAGCAGTTTGCAGTTTAGCTTAGCGAGCAAAGGAGTGGGTCGCCATGAGAGAGATTGAAGCCAAGGAAGTAACCAAGACCGTGTCCCGGCTTTTCCAGGAAGCCTGCCACTATCTTCCCCGGGATGTGGTATCGGTGATTAAGAAGGCGCGGGACGCCGAGGAATCGCCGGTGGGTCGGGAGGTGCTGAGCCGGATACTGGAGAACATCGAGATTTCAGCGGGGGGGGAGGTGCCGCTGTGTCAGGACACCGGGGACGCCATAGTCTTTCTGGAGCTGGGGCAGGACGTCCACGTCGTCGGGGGCGACCTCTATACGGCTATAAACGAAGGGGTGCGCCAGGGGTATGCCGAGGGCTACCTGCGTAAGTCGATGGTAAGCCGCCCTTTTTCCGCCCGAACCAACACCAAGGACAACACCCCGGCCATCATATACACCGATATCGTCCCCGGCGACAGGCTCAGGATAATCGCCAAGCCCAAGGGGGGCGGCGCCGAGAATATGTCGCGGCTGGCCATGCTCAAGCCGGCGCAGGGCCGCCAGGGGGTTATCGACTTCGTCGTCCAAACCGTGGACGAGGCCGGCAGTAACCCCTGCCCGCCGGTTATCGTGGGGGTGGGCATCGGCGGCACCGTGGAGAAGTGTGTTCTGCTGGCGAAGAGGGCCCTGCTCCGCGAGGTGGGTAGGCCCAGCCCGGACGCCGAGGTCGCCGAGCTGGAGAGGGAGATTTTGCGGCGCGTGAATAACCTGGGCATCGGCCCCATGGGTTACGGGGGCAGAACCACGGCGCTGGCGGTGCATGTCGAGGTCTTCCCGGCCCATATCGCCAGCCTGCCCGTAGCCGTCAACATGCAGTGCTGGTGCGCCCGGCACAAAGAGGCCGTCCTTTAAGCC
>CAZXVG010000119.1:1847-4448 GCA_964644205.1 uncultured Dehalococcoidales bacterium
GGGGCAGACGATATACTTCATGGGCCCCACCCCGCCCCGGCCGGGGAGGCCGATTGGCTCGGCGGGGCCGACCACCAGCGGGCGTATGGACAGCTACTCGCCGCGCCTCATCGCCGAGGGGCTAAAAGGCATGATTGGTAAGGGGATGCGCTCGGAAGCGGTGAAGGAGGCCATGAAGCAGTATCAGGCGGTCTACTTCGGGGCTATCGGCGGGGCCGGCGCCCTGGCCGCAAGGAGCATCAAGAAGTCGGAGGTGGTCGCCTACGAGGAGCTCGGCGCCGAGGCGCTGCGCCGCCTGGAGGTAGAGGACTTCCCGGTGACGGTGGTAAACGACACCTACGGCGGCGACCTCTATGAGGAGGGGAAAGCCAAATACCGGAGAGACTGACCTTTCCTGCAGTGGAGCCGGTTTAAGAGGCCGGGCTATGAAATACGATTACATTATAGTTGGCAGCGGTATCGCCGGGCTTTATACCGCCCTTCTGGCCAAGGAGCGGGGCAGCGTGCTTATCATTACCAAGGGTGGTATTGACGACTGTAACACGCGGCATGCTCAGGGGGGGATTGCGGCGGCCATCGGTAAGGACGATTCCCCGGAGCTTCACCTGAAGGACACCCTGGCCGCTGGTGACGGCCTGTGCGACGCTGAGGCGGTTCGTATCCTGGTCAGCGAAGCCCCGGCGCGGATTAGCGACCTGGTCAATCTGGGGGTGCCCTTCGATACCACTGACGGGGAGATTGCCCTCAGCAAGGAGGCAGCCCACAGCGTGTTCCGTATCCTCCACGCCGGGGGCGATGCCACCGGAGCCCACATTGAGGTCACCCTCAGCCAGCGGGTGCGCTCGTGCAAAATCAAGGTGCTTGAAGACTGCCTGGTTACCGAGATTATGGTGCGGGAGGATGCCGTCAGCGGCGTAAGCGCCCTGGACTGCCGTACCGGCTCGGTGGAGAGATTTGACTGCCGCTTTCTGGTGCTGGCTACCGGCGGCGCCGGGCAGCTCTACAAGTTCACTACCAACCCCGACGTGGCCACCGGGGACGGCATGGCCCTGGCCTACCGCGCCGGAGCCGAGATAGTCGATATGGAGTTCTTCCAGTTCCACCCCACCGCCCTCCGCCTGCCCGGGGTAGCCCCCTTTCTCATCACGGAGGCGGTTCGGGGGGAGGGGGGAGTACTACGCAACATAAACGGCCATCGCTTCATGCCCGACTACGCCGAGGAAGCCGACCTGGCGCCGCGGGACGTGGTGGCGCGCAGCATTCTCTACGAGATGATTAAAACCGGTGCCGATAAGGTCTTTATCGACGCCACTCATCTACCGCGCTACGTCATCACCACCCGCTTCCCCCAGGTCTACCGTTTCTGCCTTGACCACGGGCTGGATATTAACGAGAACCTGATACCGGTGGCCCCGGCGGCGCACTATATCATGGGCGGCGTTAAGACCAACATCTGGGGAGAGACCAGCGTCGCCGGGCTTTTCGCCGTTGGGGAGACCGCCTGCACCGGCGTTCATGGCGCTAACCGGCTGGCCTCGAACTCGCTCCTTGAAGCGGTCGTCTTCGGGCAGAGAATCTTCGAGAGGCCGAGCCGGAAGGCCGCCCCCGAAACAGCCGCCCTCGGTAAGGGCGCCGAGGTCCGCCTTTCGCTGTCCGAACGCCCGGTTCTTAGCACGGCGCCCCCGCCCAGCCTCTCCACCCTGCAGGAGCTGCTCTGGGAGAAGGTGGGCATCAGGCGTAACCGGGAAGACCTGGTTCAGGCCGCCGATACCCTGGCCACCTGGGAGGCGTGTTTACCCAAGCCCAAAGACCGCCCCTCCCACGAGCTGGCCAACCTGGTGACCACCGGCCGTCTGGTAACCGAGGCCGCCCTGGCCCGGGAAGAGAGCCGGGGCGCTCACTTCCGCTCCGATTTCCCGGCTAGCTCCCCCCGGTGGCAGCGTCACATCGTGCTCGTAAAGCCGTAGGTATCGTACGGCATCCGCAGACTGGCTCTCTTTTTCTGGCTAAAGATGACATATGCTATAATCAGTCCGTGGCCATAAAGACGATAGCTACCAACCGCAAAGCCTACCACAATTACCACGTGCTGGACAGCCTGGAGGCTGGCTTGGTGCTTACCGGCACCGAGATAAAGTCGATTCGGGCGGGCCGGGTGAGCCTGAGTGATGCCTATGTCAGGCCCGAGGGCGGCGAGCTGTGGCTTCTTAACGCCCACATTGCCCGCTACGAGGCGGGGAGCTATCAGAGCCATACCCCCACCCGCCCCCGGAAGCTCCTCTTACACCGTAAGGAGATTAACGGCCTTACCAGCCAGATAACGGAAAAGGGGCTTACCCTGGTGCCCCTGAAGCTCTATATAAAGGACGGTATCGCCAAGACCGAGATAGCCCTGGCCAAGGGTAAGAAGCTGTATGATAAGCGGGAGTCGATAGCCCGGCGCGAGTCCAAACGAAAGATAGAGCGCGCCCTCAAGAGACGTAAGTAGTCAGCGGCTATTTGAGCCCCGGGTTGCTATGATATATAATACAAGTGGAGGTTTGTAGGTTCAGGTCGTCCGCAGTAAGTGGGGACGCATGGGTTCGACAGGGAAGGTATGCT
>CAZXVG010000120.1:0-4275 GCA_964644205.1 uncultured Dehalococcoidales bacterium
CTGGTCGTCGTGCCACACCGGGATGGCCATCTCCTTTCTCAGAGTGTCCAGGATGCGGAAGCACTTGGGATTGGCGATGTCCTCCAGGTTTATGCCGCCGAAGGACGGTTGCAGCCACTTGACGGCCTGGATGATGTCATCGGGGTCTTTGGTATCCAGGCAGACGGCCACGGCATCAACCCCGCCGAGGTACTTAAAGAGGAGGGCCTTACCCTCCATGACCGGCAGCCCCGCCTCGGGGCCGATATCGCCCAGCCCCAGCACCCGGGTGCCGTCGGAGACCACGGCCACCGTGTTCCACTTGTTGGTGTATTCGTAGACCTTCTCCGGGTCGTCCTTTATCGCCCGGCACGGCGCCGCCACGCCGGGGGTATACCAGATGGCGAAGTCGTTGAAGTCACGGACGGCGCACTTACTCATGGTCTGCATCTTGCCCCGATAAAAGGGGTGCAGCCTCATGGCGTCCTCAGCCGGCTTCCGCGCCTTGGCCAGGAGCTCCTCTTTGGTTATTCTCTGCGACATACTAGCACCTCCCTAGATAGCGGACTTTATCCTTCCCAGCAGTCCGTCTCTCAGCCCGAGCAGGCCACCGGAGCGAGATAGCCCTCCCGGTTATTCTACTACAATTTGCTCCCCCGTAACCAGGTTACGCGAACCCCGCACGGTGTTGACAAAAACATGGTTTTGCTTATAATAGCGGGACGGGGTCGTTCCCGGAATAAAGGGTAAAGGGGGTGCCGAATGGCTAAAGTAGCTCAGGAGATGGTGAAGAAGGCCGGGGTCAACCTGGACGAGCTTTTGGAGCTCCTGGTGAAAAATGCGGCCGCTGAGCTAACCACCTACTACTACTACACCATCCTGCGCGTGAACCTCATCGGGATGGCGGGGGAGACGATTAAGGAAATCGCCGAGACGGCCCGCATCGAAGACCGCAACCACTTCGAGGCGCTGGTGCCCAGAATCTACGAACTGGGCGGCAAGCTGCCCGAGAGCATGGTGGACTTCCACAACTGCTCCGCCTGCCCCCCGGCCAGCCTGCCCAAGGACCCGACGAATGTCACCGCCACACTCAAGGTCCTGGTGGAAGCGGAGAGGTGCGCCGTGAGGGGGTACACCCACATCTGCAACCTGACCGCAGGCAAGGACCACCGCACCTATGACCTCTCCCTGGCCATCCTCAACGAGGAGGTCGAGCACGAGTCGTGGTTCTCCGAGTTTCTGGGCGAAGGTCCCTCCGGTCACTTCCTGCGCCGCGGCGATACCTCCCCCTTCGTGTCCAAGTTCCTGAAGTAGCTAGCCAGACCGGGAGGCCTAGAGTAAACCAGCTAAAGGCGCTCAAGAAATGATGGCCGTCCTCGGGAGCCTGCACCACGTGGTGCAGGCTCTGGTGGCGACTTGCTTTACCTGGGGCATGACCGCCCTGGGCGCCGCCGCCGTGTTCACGGCCCGGGAAATCAAGCCGAAGGTGCTCGACACCATGCTTGGCTTCGCCGGCGGCGTCATGGTGGCCGCCAGCTACTGGTCGCTGCTCGCCCCCGCCATCGAGCTATCGGCCGGTAAGTCTGTACCGGTCTGGGTTCCGGCGGTGGTCGGTTTCCTGGCGGGGGGCCTTTTCCTACGGGGCATCGACCGGCTGCTGCCCCACCTTCACCTCGGCTTCCCTACCAGCGAGGCCGAGGGGGTTAAAACGAGCTGGCGGCGGAGCACCCTGCTCGTCCTGGCGATAACCATACACAATATCCCCGAGGGTCTGGCCGTCGGGGTTGCCTTCGGGGCCCTGGCCTCCGGCTTACCCTCGGCCACCCTGGCGGCGGCGGTTGCCCTGGCTATCGGTATCGGTATTCAGAACCTCCCGGAGGGGCTAGCCGTCTCCGTAGCCCTGCGCCGCGAGGGGATGTCCCGCCGCAGGAGCTTCTGGTACGGGCAGCTATCGGGGCTGGTGGAGCCGGTGGCCGGTGTTATCGGGGCGGCGGCGGTTATCGCCGCCCAGCCGATACTCCCCTACGCCCTGGCCTTTGCCGCCGGGGCTATGATTTTCGTGGTCATCGAGGAGGTGATTCCGGAGTCGCAGCGCGGCGGCAACACCGATTTAGCCACCATGGGGGCGATGGGGGGCTTTGCGGTTATGATGTTACTCGATGTCGCCTTTGGCTAGCAGGAAGGGCTGGTTTCCGATGCGAACCTTCACCATAAAAGAGCTGGCAGGATACGACGGGAGTCACGGCGTGGCTTACGTTGCCTTTGAGGGCAGGGTATACGACGTGTCGCCGAGCTTCCTGTGGCAGAGGGGTAAACACCAGGTCACTCACCGGGCCGGCACCGACCTGACCGAAGCCCTGAAGAGCGCCCCCCACGGCGCCGAGCTGCTGGAAAGATTCCCCGTAGTGGGCAGGCTCGCCGAGTCCGATTAAGACCTGGTAATCCAGGCCCCCGCTAGGCTATAATAGAGAGTTATTCGGCTTAACGCTTACCCACGGGACAGGACGAAATCGTGAAGTTAGCAGAGCTAAAGGCCTCGGTCGCTAGAGAAGTGGATGCTCACCGCGAGCAGCTTATCGAGCTCAGCCTCAGAATCCACGCTAACCCGGAGCTGGGTTTCCAGGAGACCAAGGCTGCTTCCTGGCTAACAGAATACCTGGCGGGGCACGGCTTCTCCGTAGAGGCGGGTATCTGTGAGCTAGCCACCGCCTTCCGGGCAAGCTACGGGACGGGGAAGCCGGTAATCGCCATTCTGGCGGAATACGACGCCCTACCCCAGCTCGGCCATGCCTGCGGTCATAACCTCATCGCCGCCAGCGCCGCTGGCGCCGGCCTGGCCAGTAAGCCGGTCATCGACCAGCTCGGGGGCGGCATCCTGGTCATAGGCACCCCGGCGGAAGAGGTCTACGGCGGTAAGGTGGTCATGGCCAAGCGGGGCGCCTTCGAAAACGTCGATATCGCCATGATGGTGCACCCGGGCACCCACAACACCGCCGCCACTCAGGCCCTCGCCTGTCAGACCCTGGAGGTCGAGTTCCAGGGACGGGCGGCCCACGCCGCAGCCCACCCCGAGGCAGGCATCAACGCCCTGGAAGCCATGATTCAGTCCTTTAACGCCCTTAACTCGCTACGGCAGCACATCAGGGACAGAGCCCGCATCCACGGCATTATTACCGACGGCGGGGAGGCGCCCAACGTGGTGCCCGCCCACAGCGCCGGCACCTTTATCGTGCGTGCCGAGGACGACGACTATCTCGACGAGCTCAAAGAGAGGGTTATCGACTGCTTTACCGGGGCGGCCACCGCCACCGGGGCCCGTCTGGAACACCGCTGGGGGGACGTTAGATACGCCGCCCTGCGCTCTAACCTGACCCTGGCCCGGCTCTTCAGAGAGAATCTGGAGTCCCTGGGACGCAGGGTAAGACTCAGCGACCCGGAGAGCGCCCTCGGCAGCACCGACATGGGTAACGTAAGTCAACTGGTGCCCGCCATCCACCCCGAGGTAGCCATCGCCCCCGAGGAGGTGGTCATCCACTCTCCGGAGTTTGCCCTGGCGGCAGCCTCGGACGCCGGCAGCCGGGGGCTAACCGACGCCGCTAAGGCCATGGCCATGACGGTCGCCGACCTGGTTTCAAGTCCGGAGACGGTCGGCCGGATTAAAGAGGAATTCCGACAGGGAGGCCAAAATTGACACAACGTCCCCAGCACTATGAGGTTATTATCATCGGCGGCGGCCCGGCCGGGCTCAGCGCCGCAATCTACACCGCCAGGGCCAGGCTGGATAGCCTCCTCATCGAAAAGGGTCTCGTCGGCGGTCAGATAGTAAACGCCGAGCGGCTGGATAACTTCCCGGGCTTCCCGGATGGCATCAGCGGCACCAAGCTCGCCGAGCTGATGCACGAGCAGGCCACCAAATACGGCCTCAAGACCACCATAGCCGAGGTTACCGGCGTAAGGCTGGAAAAGGAGCTGAAGGTGATCGAGACCGCCAGCGGTAGCTACCGGACGCGGGCGCTTATTATCGCCAGCGGCTGCCACCGCCAGAAGCTGGGGGTAGCCGGGGAGGCGGAGTTCACGGGTAAGGGGGTATCCTACTGCGCCACCTGCGACGGAGCCTTCTTCCGGGAGCTCCCGGTAGCCGTGGTCGGCGGGGGCAATGCCGCCGTTACCGAAGCCCTGCATCTAACCAAGTTCGCTAGCAAAGTCACCGTGATTCACCGCCGCGACCAGCTCCGCGCCGGCAAAATCCTTCAGGAGAAGGCCTTCTCCGAGCCGAAGATAGACTTCCGCTGGGAC
>CAZXVG010000121.1:0-4266 GCA_964644205.1 uncultured Dehalococcoidales bacterium
GCCTTGATGGCGTCGTCGTTGGTCGGAATCGGGTAGTCGATGTCGGTGGGGTCGCAGTTGGTATCGGCGACGGCGACCACCGGTATGCCGACACGCTTGGCTTCAGCCAGGGCGGCTCTCTCCTTGGTAATGTCGATGATGAAAAGGGCTGTCGGCAGGCTGGTCATCTCTTTGAAACCGCCTATCAGCCGGTTGAGGCGGGTAATCTCCCGCTCCAGCTTCAGGGCTTCGTTTTTGGGGAGGCGGCTGAACTCGCCGCGGGACTGCTGGTCTTCCAGTTGCACCAGGTAGTCGATGCGTTTCTGGATGGTGGCGAAGTTGGTCAGGGTGCCTCCCAGCCAGCGCTGGTTGATGTAGTACATGCCACACCGTTTCGCCTCCTCTTCGATGGACTCCTGTGCCTGTTTCTTGGTGCCCACAAAGAGGATGTTGCCGCCTTGAGACACTACCTGGCTGATAAAATCGCAGGCTTTATCCAGCATGCTGGCGGTCTGCTCAAGGTCGATAATGTGGATGCCGTTACGCTTGGTGAAGATGTATCTCTTCATGCGGGGGTGCCAGCGACTTGTCTGGTGTCCAAAGTGTGCCCCAGCCTCCAAAAGCTGCTTAATGGTAACTGTCTCTACCAAGCTCAGGCTCCTTTCTAGCCGTTAAGTAGTATAGCATACCCGCCTTTGTTCGGCAAATCAGACCCCTTACCCTGGGGCTTAAGTCCGGGGCTTCCCTGGAGTGACAAAAGTATTATTTCAGGTTATTATATATTATCGGAAGACGGATGTTAACAATAAGGAGAATGTAATGCAGATTAAGAGGACCTACCAGAACGTGAACCCTGAGCTACTTTACGATGAGATAAAAGACCTGGTGGTGAAGCAGGGGACGGTTGCCGCCGAAGCGAAGCTGGAGACGTACCTGTTGCCGGAGGATTCATCGTCATTCGTGACGCGGGCTACCCTTTCCTTTCACATGAAGGACGGACAGGAAGATAAGGAATGTCTCCGGGTGCAAATCGTGGGCTCTGTCAGGGGCGAGACGAGGGTCCTCCTTGATATCGATGAGAAGCTCTTCCCGCCGGAAAGATTGAGCGCCCTGGAGAGCGACCTGGACTTTATTTTCAGCCCGTATGAAGCGGAGGCGTGAGGCGGGCACGGCCTTAAGGAGTTCTAGACGGGCACTATCTCGGCCCTTATCTCGTCTCCGATTTCAAGTATCCCGAAGGAGTCTCTGGCTCGCCCCGGGTTAAAGAGCAGGCTACCCCTGAGGTACTTATTACAGGCTTGGTGGGAGTGGCCGAAGATGATGATGTCCACCTCGTGGAAGGCACTTCTTACCCGGTTCTCTATCCCCCAGGGTGCTCCCGCCCCGTGAATAAGCCCCACCCTTTTCCCGCCCGCTGCGAATACGTCCTGCCGGGGCAGCATTCCCTTGAGCTCCGCCGAGTCCATGTTACCGCAGACGGCCTTTACCTCGCCCAGACTCTTCAGCCCCTCGAGCACGGCCCTTTCCGTGAAGTCTCCGGCGTGGACGATAAGGTCTACCCTGGCTAGGGCCTTGAGGATAGGGGGCGCTATCCCTTCCAGAGACCGGGCATGGGTATCTGAGATGACGCCGATTTTAACCGGTGCTGGCTTCATGGTTCCACTCATATCTTATAATGCCTTGTCCTGTCCTCAGTCAAGCATCAGTACCATCTGGCGGGCGTTCGCTACCGCCTTATCCTGATGGCAGTTATTAAAGAGGACGTGGAGCTGGCGTGTCTTTGCGGCCAGTTCTTTGAGCTTCGGCAGCCAACCGCGGAGCTCCTCCTCGGAGTACAGGTAATTAAACCGCTCGGTAACACTGGCCCCTTTCCTCTCCCAGCTATCGCGGTTTCTCCCGTGGAAGCGGACCAGCCCGATGTCCGTGGTGGCTTCGGCAACCGGTGCCACGCTTGACCTAAAGCCCTGCGGCTCATCGACGCAGACGAAGGCCAGGTTGTGGTCGCGCAGGAACCCCAGGGTCTTCTCGGTATTCCCGGCATCCAGCCAGGCGTGGTGACGGAACTCGACGGCGACCGTGTATTGCCCCAGTCGGTCGCGGCAGGCCAGCAGGTATTCCCGTGCTTCATTACCCGGGGTGAACCAGGGAGGGAACTGGAAGAGCACCGCACCCAGCTTGCCGGTGCTGTCCAGGGGCAAGAGTGCCTGCTCGAAACGACGCCACAGCTCGGCTACCAGCTCGGGGGGAAGGTCGCGCTGATAGATAGCCGGTTTACCCCTCAGGGCTGTGGGGAGTGCCTCGCTTATGTCTCGCGGCAGGGCGGAGGGCGGGGTGGGGTGTCGGGTGAAGAGGCGGAACGCCTTGACATCGAAGACGAAACCCTGGGCTGTCCTCTCCACCCACAGGCGGCTTACCCTCTCGCCGGGCAGGGCATAGTAGGCGCTGTCAACCTCGACGATGGGGAACTGGCTGGCATAGTAGCGCAGGCGCGCCTCGGCGGAACGCGCCCCGTCGGGGTAGAAACGGCCGCTTTCAATCAGTGTCTTATCGGTCCAGGAGCAGGTACCGACCAGGACCTTACCCATCTAAGTCTCCTTCCCCGGTTACCGCTGTCTGGATTTTACCACATCTTGGGGTATTGACAATTCCCCGGCTTAGCACTAGAGTATTACCGCACTGGCGCGGATAAGGGGCTAGTAGCCCGGTTGCCCGGGGGGACTATTGACAGGCAAGAGGTCACAGCCGTCCCTGCGTGAACTTTCCAAGCTGATAAGGGCCTGGGACGAGGTTGAAAGCGACCCGGAGCGGGTCAGCAAGGCCATGGAGCATGCGGTCAGTAAGTACCCGGATTTTGCCGCCGGCTGGGGGCACCTCGGTATGGCGTATATGCATTCGGGCCGGGCCGGAGATGCGGAGAAGGCCCTGCTTGAGGCGACAAGGTTAGAGCCGCAGAGTCCGGGGTGGTATCTTGCTCTGAGTACCCTCTACAAGCTTGCCGTGGCCAACGCCAAGGGTCTCGCGGGGCGGCTGGAGTCGGCTAAGAGGCTGGCTGAGGCGGGGGTGGAAGTCCCGGCGGAATACCCGGACATGCCCCCGGGCTACGTTACCAGGATAACCCTGGACGCCCTCGATTGCGACTACGATTACGCTCGCCGTATGGCGGAACAGTATGCCAAGGACGTCCTCAATCTGACCAAAGAGGGCGAGTTCATACGGCCTGCCGTGGATAATCTGCTGGATATTCAGATAGCCGACGGGGCCTGAGCTGGGGACGGCAGGAATAGACTAGCAGGAAGGCTGTCATGAAGCCGAAATATGCCAAGGGTCAAAGTGTGGCGGTTGTTTCCGTCAAGGACCAGCACGGTCACGCGAAGTACGCCCACAATGAAAAATACGTGGGTGAAAAGGGCTTAGTTCTGGACTCCTTCTACCTGGGGCAGTTCCACGTTCTGTATTACAAAGACCACCTGCCGGAAGACGCCTATATCTACAAGATTCGTCTCAGTGGTCGTGATACCGTGGTCACGGTAGCCGAGGAAGAACTGGAGCCCGCGTAGCTCTCCTGCCCGGTGCTGTGTGGCGGTTAGCACTGGATAAAGGGGGCCTTTCTCCGGCTTTCCTCTCCGTTGAGGCAGAGCCTCCACGTAATTTACCTGCCCGCTATTCATCCTTCCACCAGAGAAAGCTCGATACCTTTACGTGTGTTTTTCACCTTCCCGTTTGACAGATTACCCTTTTTGCCTGGATGATGGGATAGAATCTCTGTGGGTTTTAGTGAGTGAAGCTGGGTAGACCTGTATTTATATCAGCGGTGCTCCTTGCGGCTGGAGAATCAAGCCGTATGGGGGAGCCCAAACAGCTCTTGCCTTTGGGGCGGAGCACCTTTTTGGAGAGGGTAGTCGATGCCCTCTTAGGTTCGGCGGTGGCCGAGGTTATCGTGGTGGTGGGGCACCGGGCGGAAGCGGTGGTCGAGAGAATCGGCGCCAGACCCGTCAGGGTAGCGCAGAACCCGGACTACCGGCAGGGTATGAGCACCTCCATCATCGCCGGGCTTAAGCTGGTTAGCTCCGAAGCTGGAGCGGTGATGATTGCCCTTGGCGACCAGCCGCTGCTTAATAGCCGGACGATTGATAGGCTGGTAGACGGCTTCTTAAGCGGGAGTAAAGGTATCGCTATCCCGACCTACCAAGGCATCAGGGGGCACCCCGTTATCTTTACTAAAAAATACGCAGCCGAGTTTATGGCGGTTAAGGGTGATATTGGCGGGCGGCAGATTATTAATGCCCA
>CAZXVG010000122.1:0-4266 GCA_964644205.1 uncultured Dehalococcoidales bacterium
GAGGTTATGGTCTGGCCCAAGGTCTACGCCGAGACCAAAGACCTGTGGCAGGAGGGGAATATGCTCCTGGTCGAGGGCAAGGTGAGGCAGGGTAACGATGAGGTGCAGCTTAGCTGTGACTCGGTGCGCGGTTATCAGCCGGAGCCAGCTCCGGAAGGGGTCTCGGCCACCCCTGAAGCTGCGGCGCCGGCGGCTCCACAAGCGAGCTACCGGCTGTTGATAAACCTCACCCAGAGCAGTAATAAGGATAGCGACCTTGAGCGTTTGCAGAGGGTAATCGACGCCCTGAAGGAGTTCCCGGGGCGTGACCAGGTCAGGCTTCAGGTGACCCATGAGTCGCGGGTGACCCACCTCAGGCTGCCCGACCTGACCACCGGGTACTGTGCCCAGCTCGGTGAGAGGCTCGTCGAGCTGGTGGGCGAGGAAGGGGTAGTGGTGGAGCCGTCGCCGGGGGCGTGATAGGAGGTTAATATGGACAAGCCGATGTCCGATTTCCATTTCAGATTTATGGCCTTGGGCTACCGGTTTCGCGACCTGCTGGTGCCGCGCCGGGTTATCCTGGAGGAAGTAGGCATCAGGCCGGGGTTTCACGTCCTCGATTACGGCTGCGGGCCGGGTAGTTATTCCCTGCCGGCGGCGGAGCTGGTCGGTGGTTCGGGCAGGGTTTATGCCCTGGATATCCAGCCGCTGGCCGTTCGCATGGTCCGGGACAAGGCTTCCCGGAAAGGGCTTAATAACGTGGAGACCATCCTTTCCGACTGCGATACCGGGCTGCCCGCGGAGAGCCTGGACGTGGTGCTGCTGTATGATACCTTCCATGGTCTGAGCCGGCCGGGTGCGGTGCTTACGGAGCTAAGTCGGGTGCTCAAGCCGGACGGGGTGCTTTCCTTTAACGACCATCACCTGAAAGATGCCGAGATATTAGCCGGGGTAACCGATAAGGGGCTCTTCCGGCTGTCGGTGAGGGGTAAGCGGGTGTATAATTTTGCTAAAGGCACCTAGCGGTTTGGCCATGACGCTAAGCGATAAAGGGCAGGGACACAGAAAGAGGCTCCGGGAGCGATTCATCAAGGACGGGCTTTCCGGCTTCCACGACTACGAGATTGTGGAGCTTCTGCTGAGTCTGGGGACGCCGCGTAAGGACTGTAAGCAGCCGGCCAAAGAAGCGGTGGACAGGTTTAAGACCCTGCGCGGTGTCCTGGAAGCCTCCCCCGGGGAGCTACAGCAGATAAAGGGTATCGGGCCCCACAGCGCCTTCGGTATCAAGCTGGTTCAGGAGGTGGCCCGGAGGTTCCTCAAGGAGAAGCTTATTAGTAGGCCGGTCTATACCTCTTCGCAGGAGGTCTTTGACTTTCTCTACCACTCCATGCGGGACCTGAAGAAGGAGACCTTCCGGGTCATCTATCTCAACAGTCAGAACCAGATTATCGATATTGCCAACCTCTTTGAAGGCACCGTGAATGTCAGCGTCATCCACCCCCGTGAGGTCATCGAGGGCGCCCTGAAGCACAATGCGGTCTCCCTCATCTTTGTGCACAACCACCCCTCCGGTAACCCGGCGCCGAGTCAGAATGATAAAGCGGTAACCAGGGAGTTGGTCTATGCCAGTAGCATCATGCAGATTAAGGTGCTGGACCACATCATCATCGGGGATAACACCTACTTCAGCTTTGCCGGCGAGGGCCTGATTGAGGAATACGCCCTCGATTTTCTGAGCCTCAAGGCCAGGGGTGCTGCCAGTGCCAGGCGGAGGTTGCGTAAGGGCGGGAGGTCTGAAATCGGGCTTGATTAGGGTTGACGGGCTATTACCGCCGCCACCTAGCCGTCTATATTGACAATTGTCCCTCGATTTCTCTCTGTAAGGGTATTGCGGTGTGCTAGACTGACCACTGCTTAATCATGTTGGCCACATAACTGCTGATAAATTGCCCTTGGTCATTATATACGGGAATGGAGAGCAGCTATGCTGGCAGTAGAGAGTTGTCATTCAGAGCCTTCTACGCGAGGGAAAAAGAGCCTGACGTCGCTTCAGAAACGGTTCCTCAATACCGGTCTCAAGGATCTCAGTTACAGTGAAATCATAGAACTGCTTCTTTTATCTCCAGAGATGACCCCTGCGGAGTGTCGCCGTCTGGCCGCCAGGGTGAGGCGAAAATTCAAGACCCCGAGGGAACTGGTGGCCGCTGATGATAAGGAGCTGATAGAGCTCGGGGTCCCGCTGCGCAGCCTGCTCCATATCAAGTTCGTGCGGGAAATATCGGGAGAGATTCTCAAGGAGGGGATAACCAACCGGACGGTTTACACCTCCCCGCTGGATGTCTTTGAATATCTTGCCTACTCCATGAGGGACCTGAGAAACGAGGTGCTCAAGGTCCTCTATCTGGACAGCCGCTGCCAGATTATGGGGGCGGAGGACATCATCACCGGCGAGGCGGAGTCTATCGCCATCAATTTCCGCGCCATCGAGGAACGGGCTATCGATAGTGGCGCTCAGGGCCTGGTTTTTGCCCATAACCACACCTCGGGCGACCCCACCCCCAGCCCTTCCGATAGCCAGCTGACCAGAGACCTGGTCTTCATGGGCATTATTCTGCAGATTAGGGTTCTGGACCACATCATCGTCGGCGAGAACAGCTACTTTAGCTTCGCTGAAGAGGGGCTGATTGAAAAATACGAGGATAGCTTCCTGGACCTGAGAATCAGGAGCATAGCCGGTAAATCCAGGATGCGATTCGTGAAGGCCCATAGGCCCTATACCAAGGTAAAGTGACTGGCTATCATTAGAGAAGGCCGGGGGCTAGACTGCCCCGGTCTCCAGTTCCAGAAGATGCCTTTTCCAGTCCAACCCGCCGCTGAAGCCGCCGAGCCCTCCGCCGCTAGCGACCACCCGGTGACACGGGATGATAATCGGCAGCGGGTTTCGGGAGAGGGCCCCCCCGACGGCTCGGGCCGCCCCCGGTTTTCCCATCTGTACCCCCAGCCACCGGTAGCTTCGGCTCTCGCCGTAGGGAATGAGCCTGGTTACCTCCCATACCCTGGCCTGGAAGTGGGTGGCCCCGGTAAGGTCAAGCTCGTCGGTGAAGTCTACCCTCTCTCCCTTGAAATAGCCCTTGAGGCGGGCTGCTAAGTCTGGGAAGGAGCCCGGGGACGGCTCGGCGCGATTTGCCTCTTCGCCCAGCAGGCGGCGGGCTTCCTCGGCGGAGGCCTGGGGCAGGGTGGTGCGCCTGATTCCCCTGGCTGAGCCCAGTATCCCCACCCAGCCCAGCCTGGTGTCGATGGTTACGTACTCTAGCCTTTCGGTCATGTCGCTAAAGACCAAAAGCTGCCTATCCCAGCTCGGGCTCGATGAGGCCGTAGTTATCGTCCTTACGGCGGTAGAGCAGGTTGACCTTCTCGGTATCGGCGTTAAAGAAGAGAAAGAAGTCGTGGCCCAGAATCTCCATCTGGTCGAGGGCTTCGTCTACGGCCATCGGCTTTAGACTGAAGCGTTTGGTCTTGACCACCCTGCCGCTGGCTTGGGGTAAGGCCGGTTTTTCTTCGGGGCTGAGGCGGATAGATTGGTTGGTCCTTTTACCCTTGCGCCGGTCGTAGAGCTTTCCCTTGAAGTGTTCTATGCGGCGGTTCATGACGGCGGCCGCCCTGTCGACGGCGGTGGCCAGGTCGGCCCCCCTCTCCTCGCTGCGGAGCAGGGTGCCGTTACTCTCTATGGTCAGCTGCACCACGAAGTGCTGCTCGGGGGCTTTGGTCTTTTCTCGGGATACCTCTACCTTGGATTCCGTGATATCGGGCAGGTAGTGGTCGAGTCTGCCCAGCTTGCGCTCGATGTAACGGCGTATCTCGGTTGATAGCTCCATATTTTTGCCGCTTATCTGTAGTTGCATCTTCTATCACTCCTCGGGGTATTCTTTTAGATTTCTCGGGCCAGGACAAGCCCCCAGACCGAGCTGGCCCCGGCGGCCTTCAGGGCCGTAGCGCAGGCATCCAGGGTAGCCCCGGAGGTGGCCACATCGTCGATGAGCAGTACCGGCTTGTTACTTAGCCTCCGGTCGCGGCAGGTAAAGGCCCCGGCCACGTTGCTTCTGCGTTCCGCCACGGTTCCGGTCCTGGCCTGGGGTGGGGCCGGTCGCTCTCGGATGAGGCAGTCGGCTGCCAGGGGCAGGCCGGTGAGCCGGGATAGCTCCTGGGCCAGCAGGCGGGACTGGTTATAGCCGCGCTCCTTTAGCCTCCGGTCATGTATCGGGACGGGTACCAGCACCGCCGCCGGTA